>CAZNQN010000426.1:0-2855 GCA_964574925.1 uncultured Phycisphaeraceae bacterium
GAGATGAACGACTCGCTGGACAGGCTCGCCTTGGTGATGCCGAGCAGCAAGGTGGTGGCCGATGCCGGTTTGGGGCGTTTGCCCTTGGCCGGTTCGCCGCCCTGCTCTTCGGCTTCGGCGTTGGCTTCCGACAGTTCCGATTTGAGCACCACGTCGCCGACGGAGAAGCGGGTGTCGCCGGCGTTGGTGATGGTGCCGCTCCTGGCGAGCCGTTCGTTCTCCGCTCGGAAGCGGAACTTGTCCACCACCTCGCCGGGGAGGAACTTCGAATCGCCCGGCTGCTCGACTTTCACCTTGCGGAGCATCTGGGCGATGATGATCTCCAGGTGTTTGTCGTTGATGGTGACGTTCTGGCTGCGATAGACGGCCTGGACCTCGGCGAGCAGGTATTGCTGGAGCGCTTCCTCGCCCTTGATGCGCAGGATGTCGTGGGGGATCAACGGTCCGTCGATGAGCGGATCCCCCGCCTCGACCGTATCGCCGGCGTGAACGAACAGGTGCTTGTCGTGAGGAACGTGGTGTTCCTTCTCCATGCCGCTTTCGCTGCGGACGACGATGGTCATTTTGCCGCGGCGCTTGTCGGCGCGGATCTCGACTTTGCCGGATATCTCCGCCAGGACGGCCGGTTCCTTCGGTCGACGGGCCTCGAAGATCTCCGTCACCCGCGGCAGACCGCCGGTGATGTCCTGCGTGCCGCCCATCGCCCGCGGCTGACGGGCGAGCAGCATGCCGGGAAGGATCTCCTGCCCCTCGGAGACTTCGATGCGCGCCTTGGCGGGCAGGTAGTGATAATCGAGCACATTGCCGTCCTTGTCCTCGATGACGATCTGCGGATGCTTATCCCCCTTGTGCTCGACGACGACGAATTTGGCGCTGCCGCCCTCCTGTTCCAGACGGACGGTCTCCCCTTCGACCACGTCCTGGAACCGCACGAACCCGCCGACTTCCGCGAGGATCGGCGTCAGGTGCGGATCCCATTCGCACAGCACCGTGCCGCGGGTGACCGTCGCCCCGTCCTTGACGAGCAGCATCGCGCCGTACGGCACCTTGTCGCGCGACAGCTCCCGTCCCTTCTCGTCGAGCACGAGAATCTCCCCGTTCCGCTTCAGCGCCACGGTGCGGACCGTGCCGTCCTCCTGCGGAACCTCCACCGGCGAAAGATCCTGATATTTGATCTTCCCCTTGTGGGCCGCTTTGAGCGTGTTCTCCAGCGCCGCCTTTTGCGCCACACCACCGGTGTGGAACGTCCGCATGGTCAGTTGCGTGCCCGGTTCCCCGATGGACTGGGCGGCGATGATGCCGACGGCCATCCCCTCTTCCACCAGGCGCCCGGTGGACATGTCCACGCCGTAGCACAACGCGCAGACGCCCCAGTCGCACTCGCAGGTCAGCGGACTGCGGACACGGATCTTGTCCAGTCCCAATCCCTCGATCTTGGCCGCGATGTCCCGGTCGATGATCTGATTCTCCTTGACGATCAGTTCATCGGTGATGGGATTGCGGATGTCGTCCCGCGCCACGCGACCGACGATGGCCTCGCTGAGGGGGATATCGACCTCTTCGCCCTTGTAGATGGCGCTTTTGGTGATGCCGTTGATGGTTCCGCAGTCGTGGCGGCGGACGATGACGTTCTGGGCGACGTCCGCGAGCTTCCGCGTAAGATAGCCGGAGTCCGCCGTCTTCAGGGCCGTATCCGCCAGCCCCTTCCGCGCGCCGTGGGTGGAACTGAAGTATTCGAGCACGGACAGTCCCTCGCGGAAGTTGGACTTGATCGGCGTCTCGATGATCTCACCGGACGGTTTGGCCATCAGCGCCCGCATGCCCGCGAGCTGGCGGATCTGGTCCACGCTGCCGCGGGCGCCGGATTCGGTCATCAGGTAGATCGGGTTGAGGTACGGACGGGCGTCCGGATCGTCCTTGCTGGCGTACGAGCCGTCGGGCTTGCGATAGTCGTTGCGCAGCTCGTCCATCATCGCCCGCGTGACCAGCTCCCGCGCGTGGATCCACACGTCGATCACCTGGTTGTAGCGCTCCAGACGGGTGAGCGTCCCGTCCTCGTACGCCTTCTCGATCTGGTCCACGCGCTTCTGGGCGGCGGCGATGATGTCCGCCTTGGCCTTGGGCACGCGAAGGTCGGTCACGCCGAAGGACAGCCCCGCCAGCGTGCTGTAGCGGAAGCCGAGATCCTTGATGTCGTCCAGCAGGTCGATGGTGGCGCCGCGCCCCAGCAGGTCGTGGCAGTCGGCCACCACGCGCGTCAACCCCTTCTGCGACAGCGAACAGTTGTAGAAGGGCATCTGCGGTGGAAGGACGTCGTTGAAAATGAGCCGCCCCACGGTGGTGACGATCCGCCGGTGCGGCGGGACCGGCTCCGGATCCTCCTTCAACCCCGCCACCACGCGGTCGCGGTCGATCCGCACCATGATCCGGTCGTGCATCCCGATCCGCCCGTGATCGAACGCCAGCATCGCCTCGAACGGGTCGCGGAACCGGGGCAGCTTCTCTTCCTCCACCACCGGACTGGTGTGATCCGTCGTCAGGTAGAACGTCCCCAGCACGATGTCCTGGGTGGGTGACATGATGGGGGCACCGTTGGCCGGGCCGAACACGTTGTTGGTGGACATCATCAGCACGTGCGCTTCGACCTGCGCCTCGACGGAAAGGGGGAGGTGGACGGCCATCTGGTCCCCGTCGAAGTCGGCGTTGAACCCCCGGCAGACGAGGGGGTGGATCTTGATGGCGTGCCCCTCCACCAGCACCGGCTCGAACGCCTGAATGCCCATGCGGTGCAGCGTGGGCGCGCGGTTGAGCAGGACCGGATGCTGATAGATCACCTCCTCCAGGATGTCCCAGAT
>CAZNQN010000427.1:0-1514 GCA_964574925.1 uncultured Phycisphaeraceae bacterium
ACGTCCGGGAGGTCGCCGACGCGCTGGCGGAGGACCAGGTGGTGGCGGCGGCGGTGCTCCGCATGGCCAATTCGCCCCTCTATCGCGGCGTGAACAAGATCACGACGCTGCCGCCGGCGATCAGCCGCCTCGGCACCCGCGCCCTGCGCATGCTCCTGCTGCATGAGTCGATGCGATCGGCCATGTTCCACACGCGCAGCGAACTGCACAATCAGGCCCAGGCCATCTGGCAGCGGGCCATCGCCTCCGCCGCCGTCATGCGCGGACTGGCCGCCTTCACCGGACTGGACCGCGACCAGGCCTTTCTCGCCGGACTGCTGCACGACATCGGCTACGTCGTCGTCCTGCGCATCACGCACGAATACGCCGAGGCCGCCCGCTTCGATATCGACATCGACGAGCAGACCTTCGAATACCTCTGCTACGAGACGCACCAGGAATTCGGCGAGCTGATCGGGACCGCCTGGTCCATGCCGGAACCGATCCAGCGCATCGTCGCCGACCACCATACCTATCCGGATCAGAACGATCCCGAACGGCTCATGAAGATCCAGCTTCACCTCAGCGACATGATCGTCAGCCTGCTCGGCTATGCTCCCTACGCCCCCTACGACCTCCTCGAATCCCGCCCCGTTTCGGATCTGGACCTCGCCCAAAAGGCCAAGTTCATCGTCTACCTGCAACAACTGCCCGAACAGGTGGACGAACTGATCGGGAGTCTGTAGACCGATCGCCTCGCCGAGGAAGACGAATCGCGCTCATCGATCCGCTGCTGCGGCTTGCTGAGAGGATAAAAAACAAGGACGGACACGGGCGCCGTCCCGTGGCGCCCGCGCCGTCCGTTTCCATCACCTCGGCCATCCCTTCCGAGGGACCGGTCCTCGAATGGGTCCGCCCGTTACTCCGACCGGGTACAGCACTGCCGCTCGATCTGTTCGATCAGCTCGGCGAGATCCTGTTCCTTCGGTCCGGCGGGGGTGGTCCACTGGGCCGTCTTGCCCTCCTGAAGCATGCGCGAAATCCGCCGGCACGCCAGCAGCACCGTCGAGTGGTTCTTGTTGCCCATGAAGCGCCCGATCTCCGGGAAGCTCATGTCGGTGTGCTTCCGCGCGAGGTACATGGCGATCCCGCGGGCCAGCGCGATCGTCCGCGACTTCCGCGACGTGTGCAGATCGGCCGGTTGCAACCCGAAATAGATGGCCACCACGCTCTCGATGTCGGAGAGCAGCACCACGGGGGCGGTCTGGCGGATCAGATCCTTGATCGCCCGTTCCGCCAGCGCCAGCGTCACCGGCTGACCCGTCACCTGCGCCTGGGCGATCACCTTCAGCAGCGCCCCGTCCAGCTCACGGATGTTGGCGCGGAAATGTTCGGCGATGTACTGGATGACCTCTTCGGAGACCTCGGCCTTGAGCCGCTTGGCCCGCTGCCGCAGTACCCCCGCCCGCACGCCCACGTCCGGCGACTCGATCCGCACCACCGCGCCGTCCGGCAGCAGCCCGGCCAGATCGGCC
>CAZNQN010000427.1:1524-2851 GCA_964574925.1 uncultured Phycisphaeraceae bacterium
CGACTCGATCCGCACCACCATGCCGGAGACGAACCGGCTCACCAGCGAATCCGAAAAATGCCCGATCATCTTCGGATGGGCGTCCGACGCCAGCACGATCTGCTTGCCGGCGGCGTCGATGGCCTTGAACGTGTGCAGAAACTCCTCCTGCGTCGCCCGCTTGTTGGCCAGAAAGTGCACGTCGTCGATCACCAGCGCGTCCACCTGCCGATAGCGGGCGTGGAAGGCGTCCATCTCCCGCGATTTGACGGCGTAGACGTAATCGTTGGTGAACTCCTCCCCCGTGACGTAGCGCCAGCGCAGGTGTCCGTGGCGCTTGCGAAGCCCGTTGCAAACGCCCTGCAACAGGTGCGTCTTGCCCAGCCCGCACCCGCCGTGGATGAACAGCGGGTTGTAATGGTTGCCGGGGTTTTCCACGACATGGGTGGCGGCCGTGTACGCCATCCGGTTGGACGGACCGACCACGAACTCCTCCAGCTTGCCCTTCAGCACCGGCGATTCCGGCAGCGCCGGACCGCGCCGCTGCTGGCGGGCGAGACGTTCGGCCTGTTGCGTCACGAAATCCACCTGGCGGTCGGGCTGCTTCTTCGCCAGCTTCCGCGACAGCTCCGGATCGATCGCGAAGCTGAGGTTGTAATCGCGTCCGGCGACGTCGCGGACGGCCTGGTGGATCGCCTCCGAGAAATGCCGCTCGATCCACTCGCTCACAAAGTGGTTCGGCGCGCTGATCCGCAGGTAATCATCCGTAAACTCCAGGCGCGTCGCGTTCTTGAACCAGACGTTGAAACGCTGCGCGCCCAACAACTCCGCCACACGTGCTTCCACCGCCGCCACCATGTCTTCTGCGCATGTAATCACTGCCGGCTCCTTCCCTTGCAAGAAGCTCTACGAAAAGAAAAGTATGACCTACCGATGGAATATAGACTGTCCGCCGCGACCCGACGATGGGACCGAACCGTGAAACGGACCGCGCCGATGCGCTTCGGTCATCGTGCCTTGGCGATATGCGGAAGATATCAAACCGGCACCGCGGCGTCAACCGTCTTTTCGCATCACACCGATTCCCGATGCGCGGTGTCTCTTGTGAATCAAAGACTTACGCGCGGAAGATTTTTTTTTCCCACCGCCGCGTGCCGACCGTGAACGGCCTCCCGTTCCCGGCTCGTTTCACGCGCGACCCGCTTTCGGCGAGGACGCGATCCACGCATCCCGCTCCGCAAACGGCGAAAAACCCCATGTTTCGTAGGTTTTCCGGGCCGGCGTGTTCCGGCCATCGACGGCTAGTGCCAAGGATTTGGCACTCAAGCGTCTTCCCACCGCCCGCGCC
>CAZNQN010000428.1:0-2851 GCA_964574925.1 uncultured Phycisphaeraceae bacterium
CCTTTCGGGAGGCCGAACCGTCCGCCCCGCCCGATCGGAGAATACCCATCCCGGAACGGTGAGCACCCGGTTGACACCTTCCCCGTCGTCGGGATCATGGCCGCACGCTCGTGACGCAGCCGGCAGCGACCCATGAACCATCCCGAAAGACCGTCTTTCGTGCTCCGAGCCGCGGGCTTCAGCCTGCGCGATGCGGCAAGGTTCCATCCGCATGGGACAGCGAAAGGGGCGGACCACAGTCTCGAGAGAGGCGCTGAAACGGAGAAGCGATGATCCGGGCGATCCTGGCCAGTCTTGTCCTGCTTACGACGGCCCTGCTGTGGGGGTTGCCCCTGTTCCTGATCGGACTGGTCCGCCCTTGGCGGTGGGGAATGGCCCGCGTGGGTTTGTGGTGGAGCCGCCTTTTGCTGTGGGTGGCCGGGGCGAAACTCCAGATCGTCGGCAGGGAACGCATCCCCCGCGATCGTCCTTGTTTCTTCATGGCCAACCACCAAAGCGCCCTGGACATCCCCATCATGATCTTCCTGCTCGATGGGGACGTGCGCTTCTTCTCCAAGAGCGACCTGTTCCGGATCCCCGTATTCGGGTGGGTGCTGGCCCGCTACGGATACATCCCCGTCGACAAGCGCAGACCCCGCATCACCTACCGGGCCTTGCAGCGCCTGCTTCCGAGGTATCGCAAAAACCCGCTTTCCATCGCCGTGTTCCCGGAGGGGACGCGCTCCCGCGACGGTCGTTTGAGCACCTTCCGCCGCGGCACGATGCGGGTGGCCGCCTCCACGGGCATGAGCATCGTACCCGTCACGATCGACGGTTCGTACCGCGTCAACCATCGTGACGAGTATCGTTTGCGTCCCGGCCTCATCCGCGTCGTCGTGCACGAACCGATTCCGCCGGACGAGGTCGTCCGCCTGACGCCCGATGCCCTCCGCGACCGCGTCGTCCAGGCCATCGCCGCCGATCTTTCGCCCCCGCAACCGCATCTCTCCCGCGGTACCGAACCCCTTCAGGCCAGAACGGCATGACTATGGACCGCAGCAGAGAGAGGCGAAAGGAGAAAGGAAACCGCAGGAGAGCGCTTCCGCGTCGAAAAGGCTCGCTGGCCGAGAGGCGCCCGCCTTCCCCGCTCTCCTTTCTCCTCGCCGCTTCGCGGCGAATCGGGGCGACTGGCGTTCGTTTGAACCGTCGCCCGCGTTGAATTCGTGACTATCCGGCCGCCTTCGTCGGTGCCGGCGAACCGCATCTTTCGGTGGCCGTGCGACTTGCGCGAGCCTGCGCCTGAGGGCGCCATCGGTCAGCCGATAGTGGCTGGCCTTGCCCGAACCGTCCAGCTCGATCCAGCCGGCAGCCTGCAAGGCCCGGAAGTCGCGTTGGGCCGTGGCGGCCGAGAGGCTGAACTCCCGTTCGAGGTCCCACCGCTGAACGCGACGGCCCGTCGCAAGGCGGTCGAGCGATACTGCCCGCTGACGCGACGGTGGGCATCCCTCGAGCTGGATCCCGCCGAAGCCGCCGAGGGCCTGTAAACGAAACTGTAAAGCTCTCTGTAAACACCACCTGCCCATTTGCACCGTCCAAATCCTTTCTGCATAGGCGGGAACGCCGTTCCAGCGTGGAAACCGCCGATCCGCCGGCTGTTTACACGTCGTTTCGCCCTCCAGTGGAAGGACCGCAAGGGGCGGTCCGGAACGACGCGACGACAGGAGGTTTCAGCCATGTGCGAGTTGTTGAAGGTCGGCGAGGTGGCCAGACGGTTGCGGGTCTCGGTGCGGAAGGTCTGGCAGATGGCCTCTACGGGGCGGATGCCGCCGCCGGTCCGCTTGGGGCGGTCAGTGCGCTACATGCCACGGGGGCGGCGTATCAATGGATCGACGGGGACCCGGCCGACGGTCCGCCCGAATTGGCCGACCTCCCGCCCGCCTGGATCTCATTGCTCACCGATCGACGCCCTGCGACTGCAGAAGCAACGCCGACGGAGGCGGAGGAGGAGGGCCGCTTCGTCATCCCCGAGGGCCGGCGGAACGTGGAGCTGATGCGGATCGCCGGTGCCGTGCGTCGCATAGGACTCGACGCCAGCACGATCGCGGAAGTCCTCGGCGTGATCAACAGCACGCACTGCGAGCCGCCGCTCGGAGCGCCGGAAATCTGGCAGATTTCGAAATCCGCGGCCGGCTACCCACCGGCCGCTTCGGCGGTGTGGACCCCCTTCCCCGTCGACCGCCTGCCGGCCGTGCTGCGCGAGTTCGTCGAGGCGGTGGCGGAGAGCACCGGCACCGATCCGGCCATGGCGGCCGTCCTCGTGCTGGCCACCTGCGCGGGCATGGTGGGAGCGGCGCGGATGGTGGAGATCAAGGCGGGTTGGCGCGAGCCGGCCGTCCTGTGGGGACTGGTGGTTGCCGAAAGCGGTCAGCTCAAATCTCCCGTGTTCCGCGCGATTCTCCGACCCGTCTACAAGATCGACCGGAAACTCCGTGAAGAATACCTCCAGGCCATGAAGAAGTACGAGGCTCAGCAGGCCGAGTACGAGCGCGCACGCCAGGCGTACCGGCGGAAACGGAAAGGCGCACCCTCCGATCCGCCGGTGCCGCCCGACCCCCCGCCGAAGCGGACGGTGACGCTCCAGGACACCACGATCGAGGCGGCGGCGGAGGTGCTGGCCCACAATCCCCGCGGCGTGCTGATGACGATCGACGAGGCCGGAGCCTGGTTCCGCGGCTTCGACCGCTACCGCCACGGACGCGGCGGCGACCTCCATCAGTGGATCCGCGCCTACGAGGCCGACCGCTGGAAGAGCGACCGCAAGATCCGCGGCGTGACCTACATTCCCATGGCGGCCGTCTCGATCGCCGGGGCC
>CAZNQN010000429.1:0-2842 GCA_964574925.1 uncultured Phycisphaeraceae bacterium
GCAGTACGGGGTTCGGCGTCAACCTTCCCGGCGAGGGGATGCTCATCCTGCACACGAATATCGATGCAAACGAAGAGGGTCTGCCTCTCCAACAACGCACCGCCCCATTCAATTACCTGATCGTGCAGGCGGACGGACGGGGGGATCTGGAGGCGTGCTCCTCCGGCGGCAACGACGGCGACGCGGGTGATCCCTGGCCGGGAAGCACCGGCGCGACCCGGTTCAATTTCTTCACCAATCCCCCCGCCACCTGGCAGTCGTTCAACCAGTGGACGGGGCTGGACATCACCGACATTCAGCCGGACGGCACGGGTTCGATCGCGCTGACCCTCTCGCTGTTCCCCACGCAGATACCGGGGCTGGGTTTTGTCCAGCCGCCGGGCGGGGATTCGGTGGACGAGGTGTATCAGATCCGCTTTTCCGCCATCGACCTGTTCGGCGGGACGACGATCAAGTTTTTCGCCGTCCCGGACGTGAAACGGTGCGACGGGACGGGCGCCGAATGCGTCGACCACGCCGACTGCCCGAGCGGACAGGTGTGCGAGCATGACACGTCGCTGACCTCACCGAACGTGATTCTCGTGGGACAGCGGCCGAAAGATTCCTCGGGCCTGAACTTCACGAGTTTCGACTGGAACCTGACGGGCGTTCCCGATGGGCGGTACGTGCTGTTCGCCAAGCTGATGCCCGGGGTGGGGGTCGACAATCAGCGGGAGCACAGTTGGACGGCGCCGGTCCCGGGGCGGACCAACGTCGGGGACGGGACGGTGGACGTGGTCGACGTCGCCATCGACGACGATGCGGACGATGCGGACGACACCGCCCGGTTCGAGACGTGGACGCTGGTGTGCATCGACGACGGGCAGACCTGGCGGGTCAACAGCAGTTTGACGCAACCGGTGCTCGACGAGGAGAACCCGGACGGGGATTATCCCACGGCGCAGACGTGTCCGAAGGGGACGGCCGATTGTTCTCCCTTCGCCTATACCTCCCGCCGGGGGGCGGTGACGTTCATCATCCGCGAGGGCGATACGCCGTTTTCCCGCGGAGACCAGTTCACCTTCAGCACGACCGGCATCACGGCGGTCAGCGCGGCGGTGACGGTGTTGGCGGAGCGGATCAGCGAGGATCCGCGGGCGAAGATCGTCGCCTCGCCGCTGTCCGGTCGACCGCCGTTGACCGTCAACTTCGACGCCACCGAATCGGTCGACCCCAACGGCGAAGCGCTGAACTTCAGCTGGAACTTCGGCGACGGCTCGCCGCAGGCGACGGGCGCGATCGTCCAGCACGTCTATACGGAACCGGGACGATTCACGGTCGTGCTGCGGGCGACCAATCCGCGCACCGGTCGGTTCGGGGAGACGGCCGTGGACATCGAGGTGATCAACAATCTGCCTGCGGCGGTATTTACGGCCACCCCGTCGAGCGGTCCGGCGCCCCTGACCGTGCAACTGGATGCTTCCGATTCGACGGATCAGGAGACGCCGCCGGAGCAGTTGATCTATCAGTGGAATTTCGGTGATGGCGAGACGGGGAACATCCTGGGGGTGCCGGGCGTGCTGCGCCAGACCTCGCACACGTACACGAGCGAACCGGGGACGGGACGGCCGTGCACCGCCGACGACCCCTGCACCTTCACCATCACCCTGGACGTGACCGACGCCGACGGCGGGACGACGACGGTCACGCAGTCGATCCTGGTGGGCAACACGAGGCCGGTGGCACGGGTCACGGTCGGTCCGCTCACCGGCCCGGCGCCGCTGAGCGTCCGCTTCAACGCCATCAGCTCCACCGACGAGGACGGCGACACGCTGCGCGTCCGCTGGGATTTCGACGATCCGGCCGATCCGGGCATCGTGGAGAAGCCGATCGAGGGCGACGACGGGCGGACCGGCGTGGTGACGCATATCTACACCCAGCCGGGGACGTATCATCCCTCGGCCACCATTCTCGACGGGCATCCGGGGGGTGAAGATAAGTGGACGATCGATACGGCGATCGTGGTGACGCCCTCCGTGCCGGGGTCGTCCAACCCGCGGGCGGTGTTCACGATCGATCCGGATCCGCCGGTACTGGGGCAGCCCTTCACCGCCGATGCGTCGCTGTCGTTCGATCGTCCGCCGGGTTCGAGAATCGCCAGCTACACGTGGGACTGGGGCGACGGCTCGCCGCAGGAATCCGGCGTGGTCGCCACCCATACGTATACCGAGCCGGGTGAATACACGATCACGCTGACGGTCGCGGACGGCGAGACGCCGCCGAACACGGATACGGCGACGCTGATCGTGCGCGTCGGGCTGGAGGGCAGCGGTCAACCGGGCGTGCCTGCGGAAAAGGCACCGGTGATCGCACTGACCGTGACGCCCACCATCGGCACCGTGGGGGAGACGGAATTCGTGTTTGACGCCACCGCGTCCACGGATCCGGACGGGGATGATTCGCTGCTGACGTTCCAGTGGACCTTCGGCGACGGCGACGTCGCGCAGGGTTCCCTCGTGCGACACGTGTATCAGACGGAAGGGCGGTTCGTCGTGGAAGTCCGTGTGACCGATGCGGACGGACTGGTGGCGATGCAGCGGCGGGAGGTGGAAGTGCGGGCGGTCGGGGCCAACCTGCCGCCGGTGGCGATCATCGCCACCGGTCTGCGGACGGGGACGGCCCCGGTGGTGCTCACCTTCGACGGGCGAAACTCCTTCGATCCCGACGGCGATCCGCTCGAATACCGATGGGAGTTCAGCCTGAACGGCAACCTTATCGATACCATGAGCGGTCCACTGGTGCAGCGGCTCTTCGATACGGCCGGCATCTATCAGGTGGTGCTGGTGGTGACGGATACGGAGGG
>CAZNQN010000430.1:0-2828 GCA_964574925.1 uncultured Phycisphaeraceae bacterium
ATCAGCCACGCGATGATCGCCACGTCCGCCCACGTCTCCGCGTGATAGTGGAACACGTTCGAATACTTGCTTTTCCCCTGGATGAGCGATTCGACCATCTCCTCGCGGGACGGGCCCAGCGTCTCCGCCGCCCGGTACAGAAGCTGCGCGTGGCCGACTTCGTCCTGCACCTTCGCCACCAGCGCCAGCTTCCGCTTGAAGGTGGGAGCGTGGGGGATCCACCGCCCTTCCGGCAGCGCGCCGCAGATCTCGCTGTTGGCATGGACGTGGATCAGCCGAATGAGCTGCTGCCGATAGGCGTCCGGCATCCAGTCCGCCGGTTCGATCTTCTCCCCCCGGTTGATCCGCGCCTCGAAGCGGGCAAGACGCGCCTCGAACTCCGACCGGCTCAACCCGTCCCGTTCCGTCATCAGCTCGACCACGATGGCTCTCCCCCGGCTATCCGCCCTGCTATGTCACCCGTTTCAACCCGCTGAGCAGCATATCGGTCAGCTTGCGGGCGATCTCCTCCGGGCTCATCGGCCCGTCCGGTTTGTACCACTGATAGATCCAGTTGATCGAGGAGAGAATCAGCAGCGCCGCGAACTTCTCGTCCACGTCCGCCAGCGCGCCCGACCGGATGCAGGTCCGCACCAGATCGCGCACCTTCTGCTCGTATTCGTGCCGCCGCGCCGCAAACTCGCCCCGACGCGGTTCGCTCAGGTGCCGCCACTGCGTCGAGTACACCGACGCCGACGTCACGTTCCCGCATACCACCGCCACGTGCGCCGCGATCACCCGCCGCAGCTTCTCCAGCGGGATCAGGTCCGATTCCAGGATCGGATCGACGGCCGCGAAAAACCGGTCCGCCGCCGCGTTCACCAGCTCCCACAGCAGGTCTTCCTTCGTCTCGATGTGGGCGTACAGGCTACCCGCCTGGATATCGAGCGCATCGGCGATATCCCGTACGCTGGTCGCGTGATAGCCCCGCTCGGCGAAGAGTTCCTCCGCCTTCGCGAGGATCTCCTCCCGTCGCTGAAGTGCCGGTTCCGTCATCCGATCGGGCCCTAACAAGCGCTTGGTTCGCCCTTCGCAAACGTACAGGATGGATCACAGGGCGTCAAGCGTACGGGGTGTCCCTGAGAACCGAAGCGGAAGTCACGACTCAGGCGAGGCGCCGGGGTGCTCCGGAACGGTATCCGAACAGCCAAAACAGAACAACGATCATTGCACTGGCCCACAACCATCCTCCACCTCGACCGGCGGGCACGGGCGTCGCCACGACCCGCAGCCGATAGGGTTCCGTGATCGGATCCTGCGTGTTCCCCTGCTGATAGCTTTGCTGGAGCATGCTCTCGTTCGACGCACAGGCCGCCTCCCGCTCCTGGGGGGTAAGACCCAGTTCCTGCATCGTGTTGGCATAATTGGCCTGAACCAGGCACGCGGTGTAATAGTAGGTTCCGCCGTGCGTCGCGCTCGTGTCCAGAGCGAGCACGTGTTCGATGGGCTCCGGCGGCGGATCGCCCTCGCACTTGCACAATCCGCACGCGGTCAGGTCGTCGCTGATCCGCCCCGTCAGCACCAGAAAAGGCACGGACCAGGGTTCGCCCAGCACCGGGTACCGAGCCGGATCAGCCGCGAGGGGAATCGCCGCTTCCACCGTCCGTCCCACGGCCCGGTGTTCCGGATGCCCGCTCACGCCGCAGTAACCGTCCAACGTCACCACGACGTGCGGTCGCCAGGTGCGCAGCAGACCGACCACGAAGCCAACCGGATCGCCCTCGCCGGCCCACTTGGCCAGCACGTCCGCCGACGACGCATCCGGAGGCCAGCCCTCGAAGGGTGCGTCCGGCGGCATCGCGTCGAGTTCCGCGAGCGTGTGGGGACCGTTCACGAAGGGGCCTACGCTCCAGTCGTTCGCAAGGAGGATGCCCGCCGCCTCGGACAAAAGCGCCTCCCGCGCCTGTGCGATCTCCGATCCTCGTCGCAGCCCGCCCCAGGTCTGCGGAGGGTTTTCGCCGCGGGTGAAACTGGCGAGGTAGAGCGTACCTGCTCGATCTCTCGCCCGGACCAGCAACCCGCCGGCTGCGTTCTCGTCGTCCGGGTGGGCGCCGATCCACAAGACCCGTTGCCCCGGAACGAAAAGATCGGTGATGCCTGCCCAAGACCGCACCGAAACACACAACACACACACGACCGCCATGGCGCATGTGCGGTGTGGACACGAGGAGATCTTCCTCGAACCGGATCGTCGTGAATCTTCACGATTGTGAGTGCACAGGACCATGGACGCTCGGCGAACAACCCTCCGTTCCCGTCCCCATCTCCCATTATACACCGTTCGAGCGTCTCTCATGGAACGAGCGACTGGAACAGGAAGAACCACCGGATTCCTTCGGTCGGGACGATATCTCGTTTGGGCGTCCCGAGCCGCGGGCTTTGAAGCCCGCGCGATTCCTTCGTACGTCCCTATCCGGGGAGAATCGGCCCGATCCACATTCTTGAGAAATGCCCTGGCGGAATCTCCCTCGGCGGATTCTTAGGAGGTGTTTCAAAACGTTGGTAGCACATGTGAGCGGAGGACGCTTGACAGAACCGCGACCGCCTCCCATGAAGGGAGCCGGGTCAAGGTCGTAAGTTCTTGCTGTCGTGAAGCTTGACCAACCTCCCATTCGCGCTGGCGCTGAACGCCGCACACCAAGCTGGTCCTGTCAAGCGGAGACGCCCATTCTGCCTGTCGGGCCTCGAAGGCCAGGCGGTCGCCGCGGGCTGCCTCCATCGAGTGTTCACGACGCCAAGCTCGATGACCTTGTCGCTCGGTCTCCGGGATTTCCGTTCACGCCTACCGC
>CAZNQN010000431.1:0-2160 GCA_964574925.1 uncultured Phycisphaeraceae bacterium
TCTCGCCCAGACTCGGGCCGATGGTGTTTTCCATCAGCGGCGGCTCCTTCAAACGCGCCGGAAGCGAGCCCGCCTCCAGAATCCGCACCAGGTTCTGCACCCGTTCCTTCGTGAAGTTGCCCCGGATCTGTCCGCGGGTGGTGATCCGCGTCTCGATGTTCGCGTACGACATCGCCGAACCGTCCAGCACGATGCACAGGTTCCGCTGCTTGTTGTTTTCCGTCAGCTCGCCGAACAGTTGCCCGCCCCGTGGGTCGAGGCGGAACGCCACCACGTTCCGTCCCGTCATGGGATCGCGGTCGGGATACGCTTCCACCAGCTTCCAGCTCTGCCGACCCGTCCCCTTCAACATGCAGAACTCCGGATCGTCGTGCGCCAGCACGTAGTACCGACCCGTGTACTCCTCCACGATCGGGAGAGACGGACTGTTCTTGCGGGCTTCGAACTCTTCCAGATTCTTTAAGTGCAGAAACGAAACGACGTCC
The DNA here is from genome assembly GCA_964574925.1 of uncultured Phycisphaeraceae bacterium. Taxonomy (GTDB): domain Bacteria; phylum Planctomycetota; class Phycisphaerae; order UBA1845; family UBA1845; genus CAZNQN01. The sequence goes on from CAZNQN010000431.1 coordinate 486, forward strand.
TCCACCGGCAGCCACACATAGCGGTCGCCCGGCTGCGGACGCGGACCGTAACGCTTGAGCTGGTCGACGTATTTGCGGATCGGCTGCGCGAGGTTCGGATCTCCCGGCGAACGGATATGGTCGGGAGACGCCGGATCGCGCTCGGCCAGGATGCGGAACTCCAGCACGCCCGCCCCGCGGAGCAGACGCTTCAGATCTTCCGGATCTTCGAGCTGCCCCTTGTGCCGGGACCAGCGGTCGTACGCCGCCACCACCTTCGTCAGCAGCTTCCCGTCCGGATCCTGTTCCGTGCCGGCGTCATAGTCGGGATGCTCTTTCCGCAGCTTCGCCAGCTCCGCCTCCCGCTTCTCTCCCTGCATGGATTCCAGAATGTCCATCAACCGCTGGACGGGGAAACAGGTGTCCAGCAGTTCGGTCATGGCCGCCTCGTACGCCTCCGACCGTTCCTTGATCTTCGCCTCGTCTCCCTCCTTCATCGCCTCCCGATACGCGTCGTAGGCCGCCGTCAGCTTCTCGATCAGCGGTCCGCGGGCGGAGACGCCTCGCTTCAACCCCTCCAGCAGCGCGGCACGCTGTTCCCCCGTCGCGTTGAGCGCCGTCTCCACCTCGAAGCGGGTGATGTTCTTGGCTTCCAGGCGCTTCCTCGCCCGATTGAAGGCGTCCCGTCGCTCCAGCGCCACCTTCGGCGGCCGCGGCATGCGCACCTCCAGCCGGGTGTTCCCCACCGGACGCCACTCCAGGTTCTTCTGCCCCTCCGGATCCACGCGCTCCCGCAGGATGCTGATGACACGGGTGGAAAGATTGCGCTGCTGCGCCGGTTCCAGACCCGTCGTGTCGATCTCGTACAGCAGGCTCGTCCCGCCCACCAGGTCGATCCCGCCCTTGAGCTTCTCTTGCGGCGGATACAGGATGGTGATAGCCAGCGCCACCAGCACCACCACCAGAAACCATCTTGAACCACGGTTTTCGTCACTCATCTTGGACTACCTCGTTCCAGGAACCACGGCCGGGCGAAACGGAGCCGCACGACCGATTGCTGTCTTTACTATTCCGAACTTTCCTCTCGAGCCGCCGTGTTCAGGCCCGCCCGACCCCACGCGACGCCGACCACCTCGACCGGGCGAACGACCGGGTCGGCGATTCCGACACACGTTCGCAAAGGGTCGAACCGAAAAAACATCGCTCTGCCGAGTGTTTCGCTGACCATACCGGATGACGCTCGAACGCTTCCCTAAAAAGCGCCGGCCTTCCGCAACCTCGAAGAACGCCCGCAATCCTGAACCGCAGGCCTTAGCCTGCGCGATCACGCGTGACGGGGAAACAGGATGCGAACCGGCCGCGCCGTGCCGCCCGCGAACGGGCCCGCAACGGTCGCCCGCTGAACGTCCGCGATCGCGCACCGTCTACGGTCGGGCGTTCCGACAACGTATCGGTTCGCGGCTCGGCGGGGCGTGAGGCTGAAGCGGACGCGCGGTCACCCGCACCCCCACGGCGGGCGGGGGCACCGAGTGAGCCCATCGACACGAACGGGGCGGGCGGGAGTCGTCTGCCGGTCGAACGGCCGGAATCCGACCGCAACGGACGCAGCGAAACACCTTGTCCCATCCGCCCTCCGTTGGCCGAACCCCCCGCAGGCCGGGCTCGTACAACAACACCCCGGCTCCGAAGCCCGTTC
>CAZNQN010000431.1:2170-2826 GCA_964574925.1 uncultured Phycisphaeraceae bacterium
GAGGGGGCGTCGGCCTTCGTTCCGGACGGGGCGCGATCGCTCCGGGCGGACGGGGAAGCGCCTGCCGGCGACCGCGTCAGAAGAAGCGCCACCCCGGCGGCGAATCCCACGGCCAGCAGCGGATTGGTTCGTCGAGCCGTCATGCCGGGCGAATTATAGCGCGGGACGGACACGGGGGACAGTCCGGCGGGGCATCCACGGCAGGCCCTGTGAAAAGGAAAAACGGCGGGGGCGGGGAAACGGCAATCGAGCTGCCCGCTTCGTTTCGATACGGAGCCGTTACAAAAGCCCGTGAAAAACGGCCGATTTCGGCGAAGATCGTCGGAATTCCTGCAACCCGGCAATTATTTCGTGGAATCGGCTTTTCGCGGACGTATAATTGCAGGTAGTTAGGCGGGAATCACGGAACGTCTTGACTTTTGCATGAGGATGCCTGTGGAACGAGGACAGACCAAACAACGCGTGGAGGAACTTCAGTTCTGCCTGTATCAGCGGGCGATTCACCCGGAACTGTTCCAGATCCGCAAGCTCAAGCGGATCGAGCAGAGCCGGTACTGCGCCGAGATCTGGATCGTGGGTCTCGCCCACGTCGTCACCGTCCAGACCGGCGACCAGATCCTGACGGAACTGATCACCGATGACCCGGAGATGCTGCC
>CAZNQN010000432.1:0-1318 GCA_964574925.1 uncultured Phycisphaeraceae bacterium
GAACGGGATCACCCTGCTCGCCGACACCGAGGACATGCGCAGCGCCATGGCGCTGGAGCGGTTCAAGGGCGTCCTGGAGCGGACGAAGGAACGCACCGTCCGGCGACGCAAACAAGCGTTTGGGCTGCCGCCCACTTTCGATCAGCCCTTCGAGCTGAAGGTCGCCGACCTCTCCTCGCCGCCCTCGATCCTGGGACAGGTGCTGCCGCTGATTCTTATCCTGATGACGATCACGGGGGCGATCTACCCGGCCATCGACCTGACCGCCGGGGAGCGCGAACGCGGCACGCTGGAATCGCTGATGGTCTCGCCCGTCTCCACCGTGGAGCTGATCGTGGGCAAGTTCCTGGTGGTCACCACGGTGGCCATCCTGGGAGCGGCGCTCAACCTGGCCAGCGTCACCGCCACGGTCTATTTCGGCGGGTTCGAAACCATCATCGCCACCACCGGCGGCACGTTTCCGATCGGCACCATGATCGTCATACTGCTGTGCCTGGTGCCGTTCGCCGTGCTGATGTCGGCGGTGATGATCGCCGTGTGCAGTTTCGCCCGCACGTTCAAGGAAGCCCAGAACTATGTGACGCCGGTGATCCTGGCCGTCCTCATCCCCGGCGGCATCGCCGCCCTCCCCGCCACCCGCCTGGAAGGCATCATGCTCGTGATGCCGGTCGGCAACATGGTCCTTTTGGCCCGCGACTTCCTCGTCGGCGCCGTGATCCCCGGACGACATATCGCGGTAGTGCTGCTCTCCACCAGTCTGTACGCAGCCGCCGCGGTGGCGGTGGCCGCCGGACTGTTCGGAAAGGAATCCGTCGTCTTCACCGACGCCGGATCCTGGCGGCGGCTGTTCTCACGGGCGCTGATGCGACCGACGCGCTACCCGGCCGCCTCGTTCGGGTTGCTGCTGACGGCGCTGCTGTTTCCGACGTGGTTCTTCGTCCAGGCGGCCTTCGGTCCGAAACCGGGCGAGGATGCAAGCCGGCTCCTCTATGCCACCGGGATGCTCATGCCCGTCCTGTTCGTCGCCCTGCCGGTCGGACTGATGGTCTACGCCCGCATCGACGTGCGGGAGACGCTGCAACTGCACCGCCCGGCCGGGCGGCACCTGCTCGCCGCCCTCTGCCTGGGAGCGTCCGCCTGGGTGCCCGCCCATCTGCTCGCGGTGTTGCAGCAGCGCTGGATCGGCATGCCGGAGGCCATGCTCCGCAGCGCCGAGCAGTTCGCCGACGCCCTCCGCGCGCTGCCCGTCTCCGGCACGGTGGTGCTCGTCGCGCTGATTCCCGCGCTGTGCGAGGAGACGCTGTTCCGCGGCTTTCTG
>CAZNQN010000432.1:1328-2822 GCA_964574925.1 uncultured Phycisphaeraceae bacterium
GGGGCGGCGGAAGTGGACGGCCATCCTCGTCTCCGCCGCCGTCTTCGGCGTCTTTCATTTCTTCCTGTTCAAGTTCGCCGTGACGGCCGGCCTGGGACTCGTACTGGGATACCTTTGCTGGCAATCGCGTTCGCTGTTCCCCGCCATACTCGCCCACTTCCTCCACAACGCCATCGGCACCCTCCAGATCGTCCGCCCGACATGGTTCGAGCCGATCGGCCTGACCAACGGAGCCGACGGCGGCGCGATCCCCGCCTCCGTGACGGTCGTCGGTCTGGGCGTGTTCCTTACCGGCCTGATCCTCACCGCCGTCCCGATGCGTCAAGCCGACGACGCTCCGGACGGCCTGGCGGCAGAGCGCTTCCCGCAACGTTCCCCCGCCACCGCTCACCCACCGTCGCGCGAACCGGCGACCTCGAACCCTCGCACGCGATAGAGCATCCCCGCTTCCGTACTCCGAGCCGCAAGCCTGAAACCCGCACAACAGCGTATTTCTCTTCTTTCCGGTCGGGGCGCGTGCCTGAATCCCGCGCGCTCGAGCCGCACACCACCCGCATCCGACGAAAAAACGTACGGGCCCGATGGCCGTGTCGAGACATGCGCTACGGGCTTCGTTCCCGTTTGACCTGGGATACCAGCTTGTCCGCCAACCGCGTCGGTTCCGGCAGGCGGAACCGCGTGCTGGCGCTGAGCGCGATCCGCACGGCCGAGGTCAGCGACAAACGGTGCCCGACGCTGACGTAGACGGGTTTGACGCGATCGCGGGTTCGCACGGCCATCCCGATCGTCTCCCCCTCGTGCACCACCGGCGCCGTCGAACCCCGTCGCCATCCCGGCTCGTCGCAACGCCCCACCAGGATGCTCTTCGCACATCCGACACTCGGACGGTCGATCAGCAGACCGACGTGCGACGCCAGCCCCAGCCGGCGCGGATGGGCGTACCCCTGCCCGTCGAACAGGAACACGTCCGGATCGCAGCGGAGTTTGCGCAGAACCGAAAGGATCGCCGGCGCTTCGCGGAAGGAGAGCAGCCCCGGCACATAGGGGAACCGACAGGGTCGCCGCAACACCCGCTGTTCCACCACCTGCTCACTGCGGGCGTCCCAGACGACGACGGCGGCGATGCAACGATCGACCTCCTTCTCGAACGCCAGGTCCACCCCCGCCATCAGCCGCGCCCGCGGCACCCGCCCCTTCCGCACGACCCGCCCGGCAAGCGCCTCCTGAATGCGCATCGCCCGCCGGGGAGAAACGGACCAGATATGCGGGGGTCGGGGAATCCTCATCTCGCTTTGTCGTCCCGGCGGGTCACACCGACGCCACCCGCGCCGTCGCCGAACGCCGTCGAAGGTTTTCAACCGGATCCGGCGGTTCCGCAACCGCCGTCTCCGAGCGCGTCGTTCACCCTCCTGCCCCGAAGGCGGGCAGCCACCCCTCCGACCCCCCGATACGTTCCGCGCAGGCAACAGGGGAAACAAGCGACCTCCGGAGCAT
>CAZNQN010000433.1:0-2819 GCA_964574925.1 uncultured Phycisphaeraceae bacterium
GCCGTGTATCATCCGACTTGTCCGACTTGTTGATCTCGAAGGCGAGGAAATCACCGGGAGCAAGCCGCTCCGCGCCGGACAGATCACGCTCCAGATCCAGCCCGGCGGCCGTGTTAAGCGGAAGGTCGATCACCAGCAACACACCGTCGGCGCCCGGGGCGGGGTCCTCCACCCGGATCCACCGCCGCCCGCAGTCCGGCGCCGGAAGCCCGGAGCAATCGTCCCCGTAGACTTCCACCGTGCCCTCGTTCCGCAACCGGCGGGCGTCGAGCGTCATCACGAAGCAATCGCCCTCGCTGAAGCCCGTCCGGTAGAGGAACAACCGCATGGTCACGTCGTTGCCGACCTGATACCGGGGGGGAATGGCCACCCGGTAGGCGATCGGACCGTTCACCGAGGGATCGAGAATCGGCTCGTCGATCAGCACCGCCACGACGGGCAGAAACGGCCCCAGGCCCGAGGCCGTGGTCAGGTTCGCCGTGAAGAAATCATCCACCCACACGTCGAAGAATTCGGGACCGTCGGCGCCGCTCGGTCCCGCCGGACCGGACGGACCGGAAGGCCCGGCCGCTCCCTGGCAATCCCGCGCATCCCAGACGCCGTCGCCGTTGGTGTCCTCTTCCGGATCGCGGACGCCGTTGCCGTTGAGGTCCCAGCAGTTCAGCCCGTCCGCCCCCGCGGGACCGGCAGGCCCCGCCGGACCGGCGGCACCGTCCGCGCCGTCCGCACCCCGGCAGTCGGCCACGTCCACCACACCGTCGCCGTTGACGTCCTCCTCCGGATCGGCCTGACCGTTCTCGTTGAGATCCCAGCAGGAGATGCCGTCATTGGGCAGTTCCAGCCCGGCGGCACCGGCCACGCAGTCCAGGGCGTTGAACGCCCCGTCGTTGTTGACGTCCTCCTCGGGATCGTTGACGCCGTTGCCGTTGAGGTCCCAGCAGTTGATCCCGCCGCCGCTCGGCGTCGAGCCGAGCAGCGCCGCCGCCAGCGCCCCGGTCAGCAGATCCCGCTGGTAATCTTCCAGCCCGAGGAAATCATTCCCCCCACACCCCGGCGCCAGCGTCAGGGCGGGCGCAACGATCAGCCCGAGCGCCAGAAATCCGACCATCACACGTGTGCGTTTCATGGTACACCCTTCTCCTTGTTCGCTTCCGATGAGCGACGCCGCCATGTGGCGCTGTGTTCCCTCCGCCGCTGTCCGTCTCCTGGAGACACGGCTCGCTCTTTCCCCCGTAAGTCCCACTGCCTAAACCCGTCGAAGCAGATGCTTCCGGCGTCGGCGGACGGCGATACCGAACGCCCAGTCAGCCTGCCGATGCGCGAATGCCCACGAACGCAAGCAAACCGGAAACACTGCCTGTCTTCCGTCTTGCGACGATCCGTCAACCCCGGATCGCCGACACCCCCTTCAGGCGCGTCCGTGCGACTTGAGATGGGTCAAGAACGTGCCGGCCGACATCCGATGCTTTGGAACCGACCTTTCCTTTGCTACCGACCCGTTCGCTCCAACCGGAACGGGAAACGCGCGACGCGTACCATCGCCATCCCCCCTCGGTCCATAACCGGCCCTGGATACGTAGTAGTCTATCCGCCTCACCTGCCCAACACAACGCGCGGCAGGAAAAAAACGAAAGTGTCCCCCCTCCACGCATCGCCGATCTCGCCCGCCCGAAAACTCCTCGCGCGATAGGCTTCTTCACGGCCCTTGCAAAAGCATGATTCTCGGTCGTTCCCCTCATCCGCCGACGGAAGGGGGCGAAACCATCGAGGAACACTCGATGCGCCCTGCCAAAACCGGCCCGTTTATCGCCCGTGGGGGGAAAGGGGGAAAGTCGTCCGCAACGGCGACCGTTCAGGATGTGACGCCCGATGCGCGGCGGAATTCCTCCGCCTTTTGCTCCAGCCCGATCTGGACGGCCTCCTGCTCCTTCACACCCAGACGAGCAGCGTACTCCCGAAGATCCTGCGTAATCTTCATGGAGCAAAACTGCGGACCGCACATCGAGCAGAAACGCGCAACTTTTGCGCCTTCCTGCGGAAGGGTCTGATCATGGAACGCCCGCGCGGTCTCCGGATCCAGGGAAAGATTGAACTGGTCCTCCCAGCGGAAGGAAAACCGCGCCTGCGACAGCACATCGTCCCAGTACCGTGCGCCCGGGTGCCCCTTGGCCAGGTCCGCCGCATGGGCCGCGATCTTGTACGCGATCACCCCCTGCTTGACGTCGTCCCGATCCGGCAGCCCCAGGTGCTCCTTCGGCGTGACGTAACACAGCAAGGCCGTCCCGAACCATCCGATCATGGCCGCCCCGATGGCGCTGGTGATGTGGTCGTATCCCGGCGCGACGTCGGTCGTCAACGGACCCAGCGTATAGAACGGCGCCCCGCCGCACACCTCGATCTGCCGGTCGACGTTCTCCTTGATCAGGTGCATGGGGATATGACCGGGGCCTTCGATCATCGTCTGCACGTCGTGTTTCCAGGCGATCCGCGTCAGCTCGCCCAGCGTCTCCAGCTCCGCGAACTGCGCCTCGTCGTTGGCGTCCGCGATCGAACCCGGACGCAGACCGTCGCCCAGGGAAAAGGCCACGTCGTAGGTCTTCATGATCTCGCAGATCTCCTCGAAGTGCGTGTAGAGGAAGTTCTCCTGATGATGCGCCAGACACCACTGCGCCAGGATCGACCCGCCGCGGGAAACGATCCCCGTCACCCGCCTGGCGGTCAGGGGAATGTAGCGCAACCGCACGCCGGCGTGGATCGTGAAGTAATCCACGCCCTGCTCGGCCTGTTCGATCAGCGTGTCGCGGAAGATGTCCCAGGTC
>CAZNQN010000434.1:0-843 GCA_964574925.1 uncultured Phycisphaeraceae bacterium
GATCTGCTCCTGCGGAACGTCACGCGCCTCCGCCCGCACGCCGCGCGCCGCCGGCGCGAGGCCGTAGGTTCGCTTGTGGACCTCAGCCGTCTTGACGCTGACGGAAAGCGCGTCCGCGATCCGCTTCGTCCACTCCCGTCCGCCCTCCCCCACCTGGCGAACGAGCACCGGCACGTCCCCGACCGCGAGCACGATGCTCGAACGTGTATGGCCCAGATCCAGCACGCCCCACAGATCGCGTGAGCGCGGCTTTACCAGGGCGCATCCCGCACGGACCAGCGCCAGGGCGTCCACCCCGACGCACGAACAATCCAACCCCGCCTGTTTCCACAGTGCGGCCCGCTCCAGCACGCGGCTCGTGGGAACCGTAAGCCCCATCGCATTGGGCGATCCCGTCCGCGGCGGGGGGAAAGGCCATCCCCGCACTTCCAGCTCGCCGACACCCGTTCCCGTCACTCGTTCCACCTCCGTCCGGATGATCCCCTCGAAATCGCTTCCCCCCGCGCGGACGACCGCGTCGGGCAACTTGAGACTGTGGAACTCGAGCGGGTCTTCGGCCAGCGCCGCCGCCGCGATCCGTCCCCGAAACGATCCCCCGGCAAGAACACTCGACGCCCAGCGCACAAACCGCTCCCGCTCGACCGACAGGGTATCGTCACTCCACGAACACTCGCACGCAGCGCTGCTCGTGACGCGCGCCGGTCGATCCTTCTCGGAGACCACCTGCACCGCCCGCACGCCGGTCGTGCCCAGATCGATCCCGATCGGATGCGTGCATCGCCCCTGGATGCGGTCCACGATCAGCACGTTTCTTCTCCGTCTTCCATCGTCACCGGATCGCCG
>CAZNQN010000434.1:853-2816 GCA_964574925.1 uncultured Phycisphaeraceae bacterium
ATATCGAACAAGGGCAGGAACAACGAGACGGCCACCCCGCCCACGACGAACCCCATCACGATCAGGATCAGCGGTTCCAGCAGCCGCACGGCTGTGTTGATCAGCTCCGTGCTCGACTCGTCGAGCATGTCGGCGCAGTAGATCAACGCCGCGCCCATGCTCCCGCTTTCCTCCCCCGTCCGCACCGCCTGGCAGACGTGCGCCGGAACCAGTCCGGATCGTTCCAGGGCATCGGCCAATCCGCCGCCGGCGGACACGGAGTCCTCCAGATCGCGGAACAACCGGCGATAGTGACGGTTCCTCGTCACCCCACGGATCAGCTCCAGACATTCCAGCACGCCCACCCCGCTGTCGAGCAACATGCCCATCGTGCGGAAACATTGCCCCTGGATGAGCTGACCGCGGATCCAGCCGATCACCGGAATGGAGAGCTGAATGTCCGCCAGCCACTGCTTGCCCCGCTCGCTGACAAAAAGGACGATCAGCCCCCCCACCCCCGCCAGAACGGCGAGAACCAGAAAAGGCCATTGCTCACGAAGCGCCGTTCCCGCGGCAAGCAGCATTTTCGTCGTCGGCGGCGGTTCCACCTGGAGCTGCGTGAACATGCTGTGGAACCGCGGAATCACGAACAACAGCAGCACCAGCAGAATCTTGACGCTCATCACGATCAGCAAAGCCGGATACGTGATCGCCCCGAGCAGTTTGGTCCGCATGGCCTTGCGGCGCATCACGATCCCCGCCAGTCGATCAAACATCTCCGGCAACGTCGCACTCGCCTCTCCCGCCGCGATGATGGCGCGATACACCGGATCGAACGTGCGCGGGAAGCGCTTGAGCGCTTCGCTGAGCCGGGCGCCTTCCTCCAGGTCGTCCACCACCGCGCCGAGCAGGGCGGCGTGATCCGCTTTGCGCATCTGGCGGCGGATCGCTTGGATCGCGGGCACCACCCCGCTGCCCGCCCGCAACAGCATGGCCATCTGCCGCGTGAACAGCACCAGCACCTTCAGCGGCAACCGCCCCCGCTCGGTCTCCGTCGATTCGCTCGCTTCCGCCGCCCGGCGTTTCATCCCCTCTTCGATGCGCACGACGTACAGCCCGCGACGGCGAAGCTCCTCGACGGCCTGCGCGCGGTCGGACGCCTCCACCGTGTCGTGGGTGCGCCGGCCCTTCTCATCCACGGCCTCGTACGTCAGGATCACGTCAGGTCCTCACCGCCCGCGCCGGTCGCATCGCCGACACGCAGCGCCTCCGCCCGCGTGACGCGCAGCACCTCCTCCAGCGTCGATTCGCCCCGCTCCACCAGATCGAGCGCCTTTTGCCGCAACGACCGCCACCCGATCTGCGCCAGGTACGTGCGGATCTCCGTCTCCGACGCGCCCTTGTGCACGATCCGTTTCAGCTCCGCGTCCATGAGCATGATCTCGAAAATGCCCACCCGGCCGCGGAACCCCGTGTTGTTGCACTCCCGGCAGCCTTCCCCCCGCTGGAACAGTTCCGCCGTGCGGTGTTCCCAGCCCACCTCCGCCAGCAGCTCCGGCGCCGGGTAATAGGACGTGCGGCACGAGGGACAGATCGTCCGCGCCAACCGCTGCGCCACGAACCCCAGCACCGACGAGGCGATCAGATACGGCTCGATCCCCATGTCCAGAAGCCGCATCACCCCTCCCGGACAGTCGTTGGTGTGCAGCGTGGAGAGCACCAGGTGCCCGGTGAGCGCCGCCTGGATCGCCACCCGCGCCGTGTCCTCGTCCCGGATCTCCCCCACCATGATCACGTCGGGATCCTGCCGCAACACCGACCGCAGCGCCCGCACGAACGTCAGCCCCACCCGCTCGTTCGTCTGGATCTGATTGACGAGCGGAAGCTGATACTCGACCGGATCCTCGATGGTCACCAGGTTGCTCGCCTCGTCGCGCAGCAGATCCAGCGCCGAATACAGCGTCGTCGTCTTGCCGCTGCCCGT
>CAZNQN010000435.1:0-2814 GCA_964574925.1 uncultured Phycisphaeraceae bacterium
GAACAGCGCCTGAAGCGGGACGTTGCGGAAGGGGTTGAACCACGCCGAGAGCCGCCGCTTTCCCCATCCGTAACACACCGCGTGGCGGAGCGAGTAGATCCAAAAGGACGGGGCGGGCAGGTAGCGCACCGAGACCGGTTCCAGCCCGTGCCGCTTCATCAGGCGGGCGAGCGTCGTCTCGTCGAACAGGTTCCAGTGGCGGGGGAAGTGGTAGCCTCCCCAGTAGCGGCGGGCGAACAGGCGGCGGTCCAGGCTTTCGACGTTGGGCGTCTCGATCACCAGCGCGCCGCCGGCATCGAGCAGGGACGCCAGCCGGGCGAGGCACGCCGACGGATCGGCCACGTGCTCCAGCACCTGGAGCATCACGATCAGGTCGAAGCCTCGTTCGGGAAGCCCGTCGACTTCCTCGATCCGCCCGCACAGGGCGCGGTAGCCGTCCTTGCGGAGTCGCTCGACGACCGAAGGCGTCAGCTCCACGCCCCAGAGACGATCTTTCGGCACGCCCCGCCGGTGCAGCGCCCGCAGGTAGCGCCCGTCGCCGCATCCGACGTCGAGGAAGCGGGGGCGGTCCGTCGGGCTGCGGGCGAGCCAGAAACCGATCTTCCGCTCGTCGAGGAAGGTCTTGACCCGGTGGGCGAGCGGATGCACTTCCTGCTCATAGTGATACGAGTAGTAATGCGGCGGATAGATGAGCGGCAGCTCGTCGGGCGTCGGGCGCGGGTTGAGGTAGACGTGCCCGCAGTCTGCGCAGCGCACCATCCGGAAGGTGTCGAGGGTGGTTTCGTACTCGAAGTCGAAGCCGCAACCGATCGGCTCCGGCAGCGTCTCCACCGAGCCGCACACGCAGCAGCAGACCGGCTCCGTCCGGCAGGAAATTGACGGGCATGTTTCGTTTTTGTGTTGCGAGTCGCGGGCTTCAGCCCGTGCCATGTTCCGGAATCCGGTCCGCGTCCAACGAGGCAGAAATCGGCTCACCCTTTCGGAAAAAGCGTTTTTCGTTTTCGTGTTGCGAGCCGCGGGCTTCAGTCCGCGCGAAGTGCCGGCGATCCGTCCGCGTGGAGCGCGGAGAGCATGGAACGACCGTTTCAAGAAATGCGCCAATGCTCTGGGTGCGGCGGCGATCATGCGCTCGGCTCCGCCACGCGGGAAGGTGCCCCGGTCGACCAGGAAGACGCGGCGGACGAAGCGGGAGCGGTCAGGGGCAGCGAGCGGGCGTACCGCCACAGGAACCGCAGGTAACTGGTGCGGATGATGATCCGACCGTCGCAGCGGGCGCGCACCAGCCGATGGGCACGCGGCAGGTTGTAATAGGGGATGAACGGCCAGAGATGGTGCTCCGCGTGGTAATTCATGTGGACCGGAGAAAACAGCAGCCGCTCGAACCAGGGCGGATCGTAGGTGATCAGCCGCCGGTCGTCGGCGTCGGCGTCCGGCACGACCGGGTGGGCGTGGTCGCAGAAGGCGCGGATTTCATCCGGCAAAAAGACCAGGAAATACACGGGCGCCGCCCAGAACAGCACGTAATCCGCCCACGATCCGAGGGCGACGAAAACGGCGAAGAGGACCGCCTGGACCGCGAGCACGGCCGCACGGGCGCTCAGCTCCCGACGAAGGCGGGCGTTGTTTTCCTTTCCGCAGCCGAGGGCGACGGATCGCGGCCTCGTCACCTTCCAGACGGTTTTGAAGAAGGTCGCCAGGCCGGTCAGGAAAAAGAGGAACTGCGGCAGGGTCCGTTTGTCGCCGGCCCGGTGCAGATACCGATCCGGGTCGTCCTCGCTGCCGAGGTGGCGATGATGGGCGAGGTGATTGGTTCGTCCGTTTTCCAGCATCATGCCCAGCGGCGCGAGAACCAGCCAGCGGGTGATGCGGTCGTTGACCGTCGGTCGCGGGTGCAGATTGCGGTGGATGCCGTCGTGCCCGATGAGGAACAACGCATACTGGCGCGTGCCGATCAGCAGGAAGGCCAGCAGTTTCGCCAGCGGATGGGCGGCGTGGACGGCCAGCAGAACGCCGGTCGCCAGCAGGGCGTGGATGACCGCCAGATCGGCATAGACGCGCAGGGGGCGTCTGCGGGACAGCGCCGCCCGCTCTCCGCGCGTCAGCAGGGTGCGGGCGAGGTCAGCCTGTTTCCGGTGTGCGCTGCGGGGCATCGGTTTCGATCCGGTCGTCGTCGCGGAGTACCGCCCGGCGGAGCGTCTCGCCGTGAAGAAGCCACACGAGGGAACGTCGCCTGGGGCGGGAACGGCGCTCGGCGGCAAGGTCCGCTTCGTGGACGGAGCGGGCAAGCCCCCGCCAGGGGGCGATGTCCCGTTCCGGGAGCCGCGCGCCGTAATCCCAGGGTTCTCCCTCGCCCAGAAGTTGCGCGGGGGTCACGAGGAGGTACGCCTCGGCAGGCCGTTCGAGACGCGTCGTTCGCGCGAGGATGTCTCCGCAGGCGTCCCGCCACCATATCGGGGCCCGTGCATCGACGGCCACCCGCAGTCGCGGGCGCAGTTCCGGCGGGAACAGGATCCGGTAGCGAAGGTAGAGCGAGGCGGGCAGGAAGATGGGGCGGTCCGCCTCCCAGTCCGTCCGGCTGATGAGGGTTTCGAGCGCTTCGGCGATGCGCTGCGTCCGGCGATGACGGAAGCCGTTGAGTTCCCGCGGGTTGAGGAACGAGACCGCCAGGATCAGACCCACACCGACGGGAACGATTCGTCGTGTCCACGTTTCGCCGATCGATGTGCCGAGCACCAGGCGGGCGTGGTGGGCGAGCATCAGGGCGAAGGGGACGACGGCGGGCAGCAGGTTCCGCCCGTCGAACAGCGGCGGCGG
>CAZNQN010000436.1:0-2799 GCA_964574925.1 uncultured Phycisphaeraceae bacterium
CCCGAAGCGCGGTTCGCCCGGATCGAACAACCGGACGGAGCGGGCGGACACCGTCTCCGCCTCCGGAATACCGGGCGCTTCTTCCTGCCGAACCGGCGCGGGGTGATTGCCGTCGGCGCGGCGCGGGTTTCGTTGGGATCACTGATGAGGGCGACGATGACATCACGGATTCTGGTGGTCGATGACGACCCGGCCATGGTCCAACTGCTCAAGAAGCACCTCACGGACGCGGGCTATGTCGTCCTGACGGCGGGCAACGGGCGGGAAGCACTCTCCGTGCTGCGCCAGGAGGCGCCCCACCTGGTCATCGCGGATTACAAGATGCCGGAGATGGACGGCATCGCGTTCACCCGAGCGGCCCGCATGGACGAGGGCATCGGCCTGGTCTACATCATCATGCTGACCGCCCACGCCGATCCGGAGAACATCGCCGCCGCCTTCGAGGCGGGCGTCGATGACTTCCTGACCAAACCGTTTCACCGGGTCGAACTGCTGGCCCGTTTGCAGGGCGGCGCCCGCCTGCTCCAGGTGGAAGCCGACCTCGCCCGCGAACGACGTCTGGTCTACAAGGTCAACGCCGAGCTGGCCGCCCTCAATTCCAAGCTCGAACGCCTCGCCACCACGGACGAACTGACCGGTCTGTACAACCGCCGCGAGGCCATGCGCCGCCTCGAGGAACACTGGTCCAACAGTCTTCGCCACCATCTTCCCTTGAGTTGCCAGTTGCTCGACATAGATCATTTCAAGCGCTGCAACGATACCTACGGGCATGAGGCGGGCGATGTCGTGTTGCGGGAAGTCGCTCGCGTCCTCGTGCAAAGCGCCCGCAGCGGCGAGACCGTCTTCCGTCTCGGCGGAGAGGAGTTTCTGCTGATCTGTCCCGGATCGACGGCGGAGATGGCCGCCGTGGGCGCCGAGCGGATCCGCCTGGCGGTCGAACGGCATGCGATTCCCTACGCCGATCAAAGCATCCGCGTCACCATCAGCATCGGCGTCGCCCAGCGGGACGCGAGCACCTCCTCCGCGAGCGAGTTGCTCCAGCGGGCCGACGCCGCCCTCTACCACGCCAAGCAGAGCGGCCGAAACCGCTTCGCCATCGCCGGCGTCGATACGCCGGACGAACCGGAGGCGGAAACGGCCGAACTGGCCGAAAACCTCGAGATCGGCCGCGGTCGCGACGACTGGAGCGTTTCGGTGCCCGTGGTCCTCCTGGTGGACGACGATCCGGATTGCCGGCGACTGTGCGCCCGTTTTCTCGAAAAGAGCCACTACCGGATCCTTGAAGCGGAAAACACCTCCGCGGCGATCCGGCAGGCGGAATTGCAATCGCCGGACGTCATCGTGCTGGACGCGGGGATGGCCGGGGCGGACGGGATCCAGTGCGCCCGTCAGCTCAAGGCCTCGGCCCCGACGCGCGACATCCCCATCATCATGCTCAGCGCCAAAGACGAGATCGGAGACGTCCTCAACGCGCTGGAAGCGGGCGCCGAGGAATACGTCACCAAACCGGTCGATCCGCGCGAGCTGCTCCTGCGCGTCAAGAACATGGTGCGCATGTCCCGGGCCATCAAGTGCCTGCGCTCCAACAATCTCGAACTGGCCAGCAGCTACACCCACCGCGGGGAACAGGCGCTGGCCATCAGCACGCTGTTCGACCTGACGCGCAAGCTTTCCACCTGCGACACGAGGGATGAGGTGCTGGAGCATACCGTCATCGCGGCGCGGCAATTGCTCGCCTGTCGCCGGCTGGCGATCCTGACGCCCGACGACGAGCGGCACGTGCTCACCGTCGCGCACGCCGTGGACATCGAACCCGGCGCCGCGGAGCGACTCCGTGTCCCTGCGGGTGCCCTGCTCGGCGGGCGGGTTTTCGCCGACGCCGAACCCCGGGTGCTCGATCCACAGACCGAGGCGGAAACGTTCGCACAGACGCGGGAAGCGCACATCCTCGGTCGAGTCCCTCTCGCCGCCGTTCCGCTCCGCACCCAGCACGGCGTGCTCGGCGTCCTGCTGGCGGCGGACCGGATCGACGATCGCCCCTTCGTCCGCGAGGAGCTCGAATACGTGGAGCTGGTCTGTAACGCGGCCGCCACCGCCCTCCACCACCTCTCATTGCGCGAAAGCGGAGAGGATATCTACCGGGCGGTCATCGTCGGCCTCGCCCGCCTCGCCGAACACCGTGATCCGAAGCCGCGCCGACACCTCGAGCGCGTCACCTCGTTCGCGCTGGCCGTCGCCCGCGAGCTGCGCATGGAGTCGCAGTATGCCTCCGTGATCACCCGCCGCTTCCTGGACGATCTCCGGTATGCCGTGCCGCTGCACGACATCGGCAAAATTGCCGTCCCCGACGAGGTGCTCTTCAAGACCGACCCGCTGCAACCGGAGGAAACGGAACTCCTCAACCGTCACACCGAGTTCGGCGCCCAGGCGCTGACGGCCATGATGCGCGGCGGGATGGAAACGATTTCGTTCTTGCGCATGGCCCGTGAGGTCGCCCGCCATCATCACGAGCGCTACGACGGGACCGGTTTCCCCGACGGTCTTGCCGGCACGGACATCCCCCTCTCCGCCCGCATCGCCGCCGTCGCCGACGTGTACGACAATCTCACCTCGCTCGGCCCGGAAGCGGACCGTCTGGAACATGCCGCAGCGATCAAGATCATCCGCGACGCCTCCGGCACGCGCTTCGACCCCGGCATCGTGGAAGCGTTCCTGCGCTGCGAGCGTCGCATCGCCGAACTGGCCCGCCGGATGAGCGACGACGCCGCTTCCTCCGGACAGGTCGTCGCGGCCATCCCG
>CAZNQN010000437.1:0-2216 GCA_964574925.1 uncultured Phycisphaeraceae bacterium
CGGCAGCATCGCAAGCAGCAGCAGGCGGAAAGCCCGCGACGTCGAAACGACGGGTTTGCGCGGCCTGATGCACGCGGGCGAATCGTCTCGGAAAGAGCGCTCGTTCACGTGCGGGCCTCCGTGGGCTGTCCGGCAAGCGTCATGAGTGTCCCCAGGATGGCGAGCAGTCGTTGCGGTTCCATTTCTTCCGGCGGCGGTCGCCAGTAAATCGTCTCGGCGTCGGGCGTTCGAACCGTCCCCGGCGCGTGTGTGAACACCGGATCCGCTTTCTGAATCTGTTCCACGTTGAACACCACGTCCGGAGGCCGCCGGCTGATGCTGCTGATGCCGAACCGCCTGGCCGCGATCCGCAGACGCGACAGCGCCAGAAGACGCTTCACCTCCTCCGGATAGGGGCCGAACGCATCGACGAGATCCTCCTCCAGTTTCGCCACGTCCTCTTCCGTGCGGGCGGCGACCATGCGGCGGTACAGTTCCAGCCGCGACCGCTCGGAAGCGACGTAGTGTCGGGGGATATGCGCGGCCATGTCAAGGTCGATCTGGACGGGCGGCGGATGGGGATCGGGCTCGTTTTTGAGGCGGCGGACGGTCTGATCGACGAGACGGCAATACAGTTCATAGCCGACGGCGGCGATGTGTCCGCTCTGTTCGGCGCCGAGGAGGTTGCCGGCGCCGCGGATTTCCAGGTCGCGCATGGCGATGCGGAAGCCCGCCCCGAGGTCGCTGAACTCCTCGATGGCTTTGAGCCGCTTGATCGCCTTGGGACTGGGCGGGTGTTTCGGCGACAGCAGCAGATAGCAATAGGCGCGATGATCGCTGCGTCCCACCCGCCCGCGGAGCTGGTGCAGATCCGCCAATCCGAACCGCTCCGCCCGGTCGATGAAGATCGTATTGACGGTGGGCATGTCGATGCCGCTTTCGATGATGGTGGTGCAGACGAGCACGTCGGCCTCGCGGCGGATGAAGCGGCCCATCACCGATTCCAGCTCCCGCGGGCTCATCTGCCCGTGGGCGTAGACGACGCGTGCTTCGGGCACGATGCTTTCGACCGTCTCGGCCATGGCACGGATGGAACGCACGAAGTTGTGGACGAAGAACACCTGCCCGTCGCGGTTCATCTCGCGCAGGATCGCCTCGCGGATCAGCGAGCGGCTGAACGGGCAGACCTGGGTGGCGATGGCCCGCCGATCGACGGGCGGCGTCTGGAGCGAGCTGATGTCGCGGATGCCCATCAGCGCCATGTGCAGCGTGCGGGGAATGGGCGTCGCCGTCAGCGTCAGCACGTCCACCGTCGCCCGCATGGCTTTGAGGCGTTCCTTGTGCTCGACGCCGAACCGTTGCTCCTCGTCGATGATCACCAGCCCCAGATCGGCGAAGCGCACGTCCTTGCTGAGCAGACGGTGCGTCCCGATGATGATGTCGATCCGCCCCCTGCGGAGATCCTCGACGATGCGCTTCTGCTCGCCCGGCGTGCGGAAGCGGGAGAGACCCTCGATCACGAAAGGGTATTCCGCCATCCGCTCGCGGAAGGTGCGTTCATGCTGCTCGGCGAGCACGGTGGTGGGGACGAGGACGGCCACCTGCCGCCCGTATTCGACCACCTTGAACGCCGCCCTCATGGCGAGCTCCGTCTTGCCGTAGCCCACGTCGCCGCAGACCAGGCGGTCCATCGGGCGGGGACGCATCAGATCGGCGCGGATTTCGGCGGCTACAGTGAGCTGATCCTCGGTCTCCTCGTAGGGGAAGGCAGCCTCGAACTCCCGCTGCCATTCGGTGTCCGCCGGATAGGGCGTTCCCGGTTCGCTCTCCCGCAGGGCGTGGATGCGGAGGAGGGATTCGGCCAGTTCGGAGACGGCGTCGGCGACCTTCTGTTTCGTGCGGGTCCAGCGTTTCCCGCCCAGGCGGGACAGCTCCGGCGGTTTGCTTCCCGTGCCGACGTATTTCTGCACCAGGTCGATCTGCGAGCAGGGGACGTAGATCATGGCCCGGTCGGCGAACTCCAGGCAGAGGAATTCCTCCTCCTGCCGCGAGTCGCCCTTCCTCATGCGCTTCAGACCGCGATAGACGGCGATGCCGTGCATGACGTGGACCACCCGCTCGCCCGGCTTGAGGTCGGTCCACGTTTCGATGGGCCGACCGGCATAGAGCTTCCGCACCCGACGGCGCAGACGATGCCGGTGGAAGATTTCGTGATGGGCGACGACGACGGTGTTCGT
>CAZNQN010000437.1:2226-2797 GCA_964574925.1 uncultured Phycisphaeraceae bacterium
GTCCACTCGAACCCGCGATGGAGAACGCCCTCATGGAAGCGGAGGCGTTCGGCGACGTCCGGTGCCTGCTCCGCAACCATCTCCCGCAGTCGTGTCCGATCGCCCTCCGTATCGCACACCACGTGGACCTCGTGCGTGCGGGCGAGTCCGATCAATTCCGTCACGGCTCCGGCAGCCTGCGTGTCGAACCGCATCAGCGACCGGACGCCCATGTCCAGTGCGTTTTCGCCGTGCTCGTCGCCTGCGGGCAGGGTGTGGAGATGGATCTGCGGGAACCGGCCGAGCCGTCGTAGCACGTCGGAGACGGGAAACATCTCCGCCGGTTCGCCCAGACGACGGGCGATGGTCTCCCCCAGACTCTGGATCTCGGTCGGCTCGTCGAGCACCACCACCGCGTCCTCCGGAAGGTAGCTCGATAGATCGGTCCAGTCGTCACCGGATGCGCTTCCCTCCGGCGGCAGGGCGGTGAGGCGTACTGCCGGGACGGGTTCGATCGAACGCTGCGTGCCCGGGTCGAAGCGGCGGATGGATTCGATGACCACGTCGTCGAACTCGATGCGGAAAGGGGCGT
>CAZNQN010000438.1:0-2797 GCA_964574925.1 uncultured Phycisphaeraceae bacterium
GCATCCGCAGGGCAACCGGCACTGACGCCGTCGCAGACTTCCGCCGGGTCGCACGCACCGGTGGACGCCCGGCAGACGGTACCGGCAGGCGAAACGACATCCGAGGGGCACGCGATGTTCGTACCGTCACAGGTTTCCTGAGGGTCACACGCGCCGGTGGATGCCCGGCAGACCGTGCCGGCGGCTTTGGGCGGATGGGAGCAGACACCGGCCTGGCAAACATCATCACTGCACAGCGCCCCGTCATCCGGGCAGGCCGTTCCATCCGCCACGGCGTTGTTCTGGCACGTCCCCGCGTTGCACACGTCGGTCGTACAGGGGTTTCCGTCGTCGCAATCGGTATCTACCTGGCATGTGCCAGGAGGCACCAAGGCAATACCACGGGGTTTCTGAAACGCCGTGCCGCCTCCCACGCCTCCATCGGAAACGACCGTGCGATCACCGGTGACAGGATCCACACGGAAAACGGCGATCGCTGTTTCGTCCGTCACGAGGATGTTGCCGTCGGCCTCGACGACGATTCCCTTGGGCTTGGAAAGAGCAGGACCAGCGCCTACGGTGCCGGAGGTGACGATCGTCCGATCTCCTGTCACCGGATCCACGCGGTGGATTCCCACCAATCGGCTATCGGCAACGAGGATCGTCCCTCCCGTCTCGAGGGCCACGGCATCCACCCGGTTGAATGTGGTTCCCGCCCCGACCGTTGAATCGGAAACGACCGTCCGATCGCCCGTGACAGGATCGACCCGGACGACCGCCTTCAACAAGTCGTCAATAACGATGATGGTGCCGGCCGACTCCACGGCCACACCGCGGATCTTGCCGAAGTTCGGTCCGGTGCCGACGGTGGAGGAGGAGATGATCGTGCGGTTTCCCGTGACGGGATCAATCCGCAGGATGCCTTGCACCCCGACTCCCTCATCCCCGACGAGAATCGTCCCTCCCGGCTCGAGCGCCATGGCCTTGGGCTTGCTGAACGTCGGCCCCGTACCGACAGTATTGGAGGAGACGATCGTGCGGTCCCCGGTGGCGGGATCGACACGCAGAACGGCTTTTAACCCCTCGTCGAGAACCAAAACGCTCGTCGAACTTTCTACCGCCACGCCCGAAGGCTTGCTGTAAGCCGTTCCGGTTCCCACGGTATTTGATGAAAAAAGGATTCGATCCCCCGTCACCGGATCGACCTGAAACACGCCCAGCACGGTGGTGTCGGTGACCACCGCGTCCCCCGGCGCGAGCGTGGCGCCGAGCACGGAAACCGGCACGACCGTCAGCGCAAGAATGCCGACGATACGCGGTGCCGCAGCGAAAAAAGAAGCTCCGCGGCTCCGCGAAAAATGCCGGCGAATACCAAGGGACGCCGACAAGGCATGCCGCTGACCCACCCGGAGACAGGGATCCCCATGATGACCTGGCACGCCCATGTCTTCCTTTCCCACTTCCGTTGACGGATTCACGCTTCGAGCACGCCTGAAGCGGCGTTCCGCTCGCAATCCGCACCCGTCACTCGAAACCGTCCCCCGTTCGGAAGGACCCCAAGGATATGACGCCTCTTGTTCCCCGTCCCTGCCGGACCGACTTGCTCATCCTCCGGCCCACACACCGCAAGCGTCCCGGCAACGGCAGCTTTCTATTCCCCGACCCCCGATTCCTCCTCCGCACATCCGGTCCCCGTCCGTCCGCGTCTCGGCGACAGGCCGACGCATCCTCCTTCAGCCCCACGGGCGGTAAGCCAGAGTACAACTTATATAGCGGAAATGCTTTGCTCGGTCAAGGATGAGATGCTGCGAGACTTTATTGGATCAGGGTTTCGGACGCAGCGGAGGGGGCGTTTGCAGATCAAGATCCGGTTATTCCGGTCCCGTCTCCATTTTTTTCTTTTTCGGGATCCCACGAGGCTGCAAACGCCAACCATGGCTGCGCAGACCCGTCTCTTCGGGACCGATAACCGTAATCCGCCGAGCACAAATCAAAGGATCGGACGATTCCTCGGATGTCTGCGAACGACTCATTTGAGGACATCTCACGGGATCGTGGGATAACGGCGGCGGGACAACCATCGCCGTTGCGTGGGGCACGTATCCTGAGGAGTCACGATCCGTTGTGCCTGGCGGAGCTCCGCCAGCGTATGGCCGTCGAGCATCAGTTCCACATAGAGCGGTCGTTCGGGTGTGTCCCCGTCCCCCTGTCCGCGGGGGACGTGTCCGTATCCCAGGGCATGCGCGACCTCATGGGCGGCCACGTTGGCGAACATCGCGCCCCAATCCTCGAACGACTGTACGCCCGCCAGACGACGAAGACGTTCCCCGTACACGAGGGCGACGTTGTCATGCTGGCGATTGCAGACGTCGTATTCTCCCTGGCCGACCTGGTCGCCGCCGTCTGGGGCAAGCGATTGCGTGAAATGCACCGTGACGCCGGGCGGCGCGGAATCGGGATCGATTTCGTCCGCCCAGACAACAGAAAGCGGGATCGAACCGGATTCGCAGAAGATCCGCGAGATCCGTTCGGCTACGGCTTGCCGAAACGCCCGCGGATCATCGGCCAACGTCCGTCCGCCGGGAATCCGAAATGCGGCGAGGTCGAGAGGCGGCAGCTCCACACCCGGATAGATCGGCGTCACGCCGCCCTGCAACGTCAGCGCCACGACTTCCTCGGCGGCTACCGGGTCCCCCCCGCAGGGTGAAACAACGAAGAGCGGCGTTCGCGGATCGAGCCCGCCCAGTTGGCTGCCGCATCCGAGGAGCGAACCGAGCACCACCCACGATGCGACGGCGCCCAATCTCGCCCGTAGACC
>CAZNQN010000439.1:0-2796 GCA_964574925.1 uncultured Phycisphaeraceae bacterium
CCGTACCAGAGGGCGTGGTTCTTGCCCGCCCATCCGGGCGGCAGGCGGCGGACGGTGAAGACGCGCAGACGACCGCCGGCCTGATCGGCGAGGCGGCGGAGGATTTCCGGCGTGCGATCCTCACTACGGTCGTCCACGACGATGATCTCGAAGTCGGGGTAGTCCTGTTCCAGCAGGCCGGTGATACAGGCCTCGATATGGTTCTCCTCATCCTTGGCCGCGATGACGATGCTGACGCGGGGCGGCGGGTCGGGCGGGCCGTCATAGCTATAGGGTTTCAGCACCCGCCGCCGGGCGAGCAAGCGGACGACGGCCACATAGCGGACGATCCAGCCGATCCCCACCAGGATGCCCACCGCGATCCAGAGGTCTGCAAACAAGGCCTTTGTCATGCGTCCGGTTGCGTGTCGGAAAGGGCCGACTGCCCGCGGATGGCCGGGGTCGGATCCCTGTCACCGCCCTCCACACGCATTATGGACAATCGCGCCAAGGGGGCAATGAGACGACTCGTGCGGGTTGAAGCGGAACGTCGAGGGCGGTATCGGAAGGCTTCGTGACGGGTGCATCGCCTCCATCTCCTCGCGCAGACGGCGAGCGCGCCGGGTCGGCAAACGACCGGGCGGCATGGTCTTTCCGCGAGGTCGTGCGCGACTGCTATGGCCGAGCCCCGCTCGTGTTGCCGGCGGTGGGGCTGATCCTCGGTATCGTGATGCAGGATGCCGTCGGGGTCCCGTTTCTCCTGTCGGCTCTTCTCGTTGTGATCGGGATTCTTTTCGTCTTTTCCGCAGCGCGGCGTCGGGGAGCCGTGGTCAAGGTCTTTCTCGTCGCCTTCGCTTCGGGGGCGTTGCTTCATCGTCGGGTGACGGATCAGGGGTTCGGGCACGTCGGTGTCTATGCCGGCTCCGAGCCGAGGCTGGTGCGCCTGCGCGGGCGGGTGGAGACGGAACCTCGCCATCGGCCGCCGCCCGAACATCCGTTTTCCCGCTGGAGTTTCGGCCGGGAGCGAACGGTCTTCCTGCTGGAGGCGGAGCGGATACGGGGCGAGCGGGGATGGATCGAAACGCGCGGGCGGTTGCAGGTGTTCGTGGACGAGCCGCTTCTTGCGTTGCGTGCCGGCGACCGCGTCGAGGTGACGGGATGGTTGCGGGCGCTTTCGCCGCCGCGCAATCCGGGTGGATTCTCCTGGGACCGCTACGCCCGTCGCCGCGGGATCGAAGGCGGTCTGTCGTGTGCGTATCGGGAGAACGTCCGCATCGTGGAGCGGCATCCGCGTCGCTCTTCATGGCGGCGGACCTTTCGCCGGCGGGCGGAAGGGTGGCTGCTGGGCGGCATCGAGGAAACGGGGGAGGAAACCGGCGGGCTGCTGGAAGCGCTGATCCTGGGGCGGCGTTCGCAACTGTCCCGCCTGCTCGATGAGCAGTTCGTCCGGGCCGGGTGTGCCCATCTGATCGCCGTCAGCGGACTGCATCTGGCGGTTCCGGTGGCGTTCGTGTGGTGGCTGGGACGCCGGTTGTCGTTTTCGTCGCGGACGTGTGCGGCCATTGCGCTGGGGACGGTGGTGCTGTACGTGTTGCTCGCCGAGCCGCGTCCGCCCATCCTGCGGGCGGCGATTCTCGCCGCGTTTCTGTGCGCGTCCGTGTGGTGGGGGCGTCGGTCCAACGCCGTCAACGCCCTGGCGGGGGCGGCCATCGTCCTGCTCGTGCTCACGCCCTATGCCGTGTTCGATGCGGGATTTCAGTTGTCCTTCGCCGCCGTGCTGGGGATTGTGACGATGTCCGGACCGTTGCATCGGGCGGCAAGAGAAGCCCGTCGATGGTTCGAGCGCGTGATTCTTCATCATCCTCATGCGGAAAGCGATCGGGCGTTGACGTTTGCGGCGCTGCGGGCTTCGGTGATGGCGGATTCGACGGCCTCGCGTCCGTGGCCGGTTCGACTGTGGCGAGGGCGGCGCTATTACCTCCGGCGGTTGCGGCGGTGGCTGATGCGATGGTTCGTCACGGCGGTGATCGTGTCGCTGGCCGCCTGGCTGGCGACGCTGCCTGTCGTTGCGATTCATTTCAACCAGGTTCATCTCTGGGGCTGGCTTGTCTCGCTTCTTGTATTTCCCCTTTTTTTCCCGCTGCTTCTTCTGGCATTCGGCAAACTCTGTCTGTCCGCGGCATCTCCCTCCATCGGCGGGATGCTCGTCCCTGCATTGCAGGGTTTGGAGTCGGCGTTCGTGTGGAGTGTGGACAGGCTCGCCGCGCTGCCGGGGGCGACGATCCACGTCCGGCCGCCTTCCTGGTGGTGGATCGTGTCATGGTACGCGCTGTGTGCGGTCGTCGTGTTCGTGTTCTCGAAGCACGGGGAGACCGCGCTGATCGGTTCGGTCGCATCCGGTGTTCCGGGCTTTCCAAAGGCACCCCGTGCCGGCGCGGAAGGCGGAACTGCTGCCTCCGGTGAAGGTTCTTGCGAAACCGAAGCCGCAAATCGAGATCCGTCAAGGGTGGAGCATTTCCCGTCTTCGTCTTCCGAGCCGCTGGCTTCACCCCGCGCGAAGGATCGGGATTCCCTCGGCGTCGAGCAGGAGAAGAACCGGTTCACCATTTCGAGAGACGCTTTCACTCGTTGGATGCTGCGTGTCGCGCCGTTGCTTTGCCTGCTCGGGTTGCTTGTCTACCTGTGGGCCGATCATCGCCCTCGCGGCCTGTTGCGGGTGACCGTATTGTCCGTCGGCGCGGGCTCGGCGACGGTGATCGAGTTGCCGCAAGGCGGGGTGATGATTTTCGATGCCGGCTCGCAAAGTCCCTATGACGC
>CAZNQN010000440.1:0-2776 GCA_964574925.1 uncultured Phycisphaeraceae bacterium
GACGGAAATGGCATCGGCGTGAACGAGAACCCTGTATACGGCAAGGGCCTGAGCAAAACTGTGCGTCTTTCAACCGAGCCGCGATCGCCGGTACAGAGCCGCGACCGTGCAATGGAGCCGCGACCGTGAGGCAGCGGTTCCACGAATGTCGAATCGCGAATAACGAACGCACGGATCCGCGACCGTTCCGCGTGTGCGTAGCATGCAGACAGGCACGGGCAGGCGCTGCACGCAGACGGAAAGCGATGCCGTTTCAAAACCCGCTGCCCGCAAACCTGCGAAATGTCCGCCGATTCGCTAAGATGCTCGCTTTCAGGAACACGCGATGACCTGCGGAGGACGATCATGCGAACGCGCAATCCAGTGACCGGACGCCCCGTCTCGTTCGGGCTCGATCATTTCCCGAAATCGTGCGGCACGTTTCCTGCCGGATGCGGACGGCATGCCGGGACATCGCGCGGGCGACAAGCCCGTGCTCGGAAGGTGGAAACGAAAAGCGGTCGAAGGAGTGTGCTCCCGTTCGGCACGGCCACCCGGTGGCATCGACGGTTTACGGTGGCGTGGATGGGGACGCTGCTGGTCGGATGCAGCGCGGCACCGTGGCGGGTCGGGGTGCGGGGACGGTCGCAGCCGGCACCGCTTCGCAACGTCGAGTTCCTCCGCACCTATGCCGAGACGCGACGTTTCTCGCTGGGGCGTCCCCGTGCCATCCGCGTGACGCCGGACGGCACGGCGGTGCTTTTCCTCCGCTCCGGACCGCGCAGCTTCGTGCAGAGCCTCTACGAGTTCGACACCGAAACGGGCACGGAGCGGAAGCTTTTCTCCGCCGAGGACATCCTGGCGGGGGCGACGGAATCGCTGACGGAGGAGGAAAAGGCGCGGCGGGAACGGATGCGGATGGCGGCGCGCGGCGTGGCCGTCTACCGCCTCAGCCGGGACGGCAAGCGGATCCTCGTGCCGCTGTCGGGGCGGCTGTTCGTTGTCGAACGCGAGAGCGGTCGGGTGCGCGAGCTGCCGTGCAGCGAGGGGTACCCGATCGATCCGCGATTCTCGCCCGACGGGCGATTCGTGGCGTATGTGCTTGCGGGCGACCTGTACGTGATGGAGATCGACACGGGCAAGGAGACGCGGCTGACGCATCGGAAGAGTAAGCACATCACCAACGGGCTGTCGGAGTTCGTGGCCCAGGAGGAGATGGGACGCTTCGCCGGATACTGGTGGTCGCCGGACAGCCGTCGACTCGCCTATCAGCAGACCGACACCCGCCGGGTGGAAACGCTGTACATCATGGACGCCATGCATCCGGAGAAATCGCCCAGTCCGCGTCCCTATCCGCGTCCCGGCAAGAACAACGCGGACGTTCGCCTGGGCATCCTATCCGTCGACGGCGGCGAGACGACCTGGGTCACCTGGGATCGGGACCGCTATCCGTACCTGGCGACGGTGAAATGGAAGGAGAACGCGCCGCTGACGATCCTCGTCCAGAACCGCGAGCAGACGGAGGAGGCACTGCTGCGCGTCGATCCGCAGACGGGTTACACGGCCGTGCTGTTGGTGGAGCGCGATCCGGCGTGGATCAACCTCGATCAGTCCATGCCCCACTGGTTCCCCGACGGCAGCGCGTTTTTGTGGATGACGGAGCGCAACGGCGCCTGGCAGCTCGAACTGCGCAGCGCGGACGGGCGGTTGCAGGCGCCGATCACCTCCACCGATTTCCGCCTGAAACGCTTTCTCTCCTACGACCACACCAACGGCGTGGTCTATCTCATCGGCGGGGACGATCCCACCCAGTCCCAGTTGTTCCGCGCGGGGGTGGATCCGCCCTCGGAAAGGCCGGTGCCCATCACCACCGAACCCGGCCTTCACAGCGCCGTCTTCGCGCGGGATCACAGCGTGTACGTGCATTCGGCCTCGCTGCTCGACGGGCGGCAGTTCCAGATCGTGCGGCGGATCGACGGGGTGGAGATCGGGCGCTTGCGCTCGGTGGCGGAAAAGCCGCCGTTTCTGCCCAACCTCGAACTGACGACGGTGGGAACAGACCCGGTGTTTCATGCGGCCGTGGTGCGCCCGCGGTCGTTTCACCGCGGGCGGCGATATCCGGTGATCGTTTCCGTCTACGGCGGCCCGCACGCCCAGACGGTCATCGCGTCGCGGCGGCGATACCTGCTTCAGCAGTGGATCGCGGATCAGGGCTTTATCGTCGTCTCGCTGGACGGTCGAGGGACGCCGGCACGCGGACGCGCCTGGGAGCGGGCCATCAAGGGAAACCTCATCGCCGTGCCGCTGGAAGATCAGGTGGCCGGTCTGCTGGCCCTGGGGGAACGATACCCGGAGATGGACCTCGACCGGGTGGGCATCTACGGCTGGTCGTTCGGCGGGTACTTTTCGGCGCATGCGGTGATGCAGCGCCCGGACGTCTACCATGCCGGTGTGGCGGGAGCGCCGGTGTGCGACTGGCGGGACTATGACACGCACTACACGGAGCGATACATGGGTCTGCCGGAGAAGAACCGCGAAGGATACGACGCGGCCAGCGTGCTGACCTATTGCGATCGTCTGGTCCGGCCGCTGCTGATCATTCACGGCACGGCCGACGACAACGTCTACTTCCTGCATTCGCTGAAGATGTCCAACGCCCTGTTCCGCGCGGGCCGGCATCATGAGTTCCTGCCGCTGACGGGATACACGCACATGGTGGCCGATCCACGGATCACCGTCCGTCTCTACTCGCGGATCGCCCGCTTCTTCCAGACGCATTTGCAATGACGTGCGACGG
>CAZNQN010000441.1:0-295 GCA_964574925.1 uncultured Phycisphaeraceae bacterium
CACGCCAGCAACGGGACGAGTCTTCGCACGGGCGATCTGTGCGGGTCGGGGACGATCTCCGGGCCGACCAAGACCTCGCGCGGCAGCATGCTGGAACTGTGCTGGAAAGGAACAGAACCGCTGCGCCTGCCGGATGGGAGTCAGCGGACGTTCCTGGCCGATGGGGATACGCTGATCCTTCGCGGGTGGTGCGCGGGGAACGGATACCGGGTTGGGTTCGGGGAGTGCGCGGGGACGGTACTTCCCGCCCGGGCGTGAGAAACGGGACCGCAGGTGGCGGTCCTCGGTCGGTCGG
>CAZNQN010000441.1:305-2770 GCA_964574925.1 uncultured Phycisphaeraceae bacterium
ATGAGCGGTGCCTGGAGGGCCGGGAAGCGGTCGGCGGGCGCAACGTTGACGGCGAGAGAGGATGGGTCTTCAATGGCGCCGGAACGCGGGAGGCCCGATCTTGTCCCATTCACACGCCGGCGAAGAGGCGTCGCTCGAGCTGACGGAGGAGCATCGAATGCTCCTGCGGATGCGGGACACGCTTTACGAGGGGAGCTGGGAGGATTTCGAGCGCGACCTGCGGTTGCGGGCGGAGGGCAAACCGCACGTTTTCGAGACCATCCCCGATTCTCCCCACATGCGGGCGGCGATCACCCATCACCTGGAACTGATCCGGCAGATGCGGGCATGGGAACAGCGGTTCGGTGAGCGCCTGCGCGACGGTTGACGATGCGTCGCGGCGGGCGTAGAGTCTTCCGGGTTCCCGGCGGGTCGAACGCGGATTGTGCTTCTCGACATCGAGCGGGCCGAGGCGGGTGACGCCGCCGGCCGGGAGCGGTGCCGGCCTGCGCCGTTCGTCTTTCCTGAAGGTATGCCCACCCGCGTTCCTCCAGCGTGTACGAGTGCTCACGAACGATTCGTGGGCGGATCCAAGCGCGGTATGGAGTCGAGAGTGAGATGGGATCGTCGTTTCTGATGGTGAGCGTGATGGTGGTCGGCGGCCTGCTCGCACCGACGGTCGAGGCGGGGGCGGAGCTGGTCGATCCGTTCGCGCTGCATGAGGCCGGCATCTCCCGCTACTGGCAGGCCCGCGTGCCGATGGAAGCCGGCGATACGATCGAGCGGATCGAACTGCTCGACGATACGCTCTACGTGGTCACGGACGGAGGCAGCGTGTTCGCGCTGACGGCGGAGACGGGGCTGGTCCGCTGGGGGGCGTCGATCACGGCGGCGGCGTATCCCATCCTGCCGATCTCCCACCTTCGCACCGCGGACGGGACCGGACCGACGATCATTCCCACGGTGACCGGCGTCCTTCTTTTCGATCGGTATTCGGGGGAGCGACTGCATACGTTCTCCTTTCCCGTGAGGGTGGGCGGACGGATCCTCGGGACGCGCGACGCGCTCTATTTCGGAGGTGCGAAGGGACGGTTCTACGCCTACCGACTGCTGGGACACGGAAAGGCGGCGGAGCTGTTCAAGGCGTGGGAGGCGATGTCCTGGGGAGCGGTGACGGCGTCGCCGGTGTTTCTCGACGAACGTACGCTGGTGTTCGCCTCGGAAGGAGGGTTCGTGTTCGCGTGCCGGGCGGACGACAAGGCCCTGGTGTGGATGGCGCGGACGGCCGCTCCGATCACGGCGGACCCGGCCGTGGACGAACACGGGGTGTATGTGGCCAGTCTGGATCGAAGCCTCTACAAGCTGCATCCGACCACCGGCCGGGTGGTCTGGCAGCGGCAGTTCCCCGATCCGCTGGAAGAGGGCCCGATCGTGATCGGGGATACGGTGTATCAGTGGTCGCCCCATGCGGGGATGACGACCCTGGACGCGAAAACGGGGGCGGTCCGATGGGTTTGCGAGCCGGGACGGGTGCTGACGTCCCACACGGCCGGCGGTGATTGGATCCTCACGAAGGATCGACGGTTCGCCGTCGTCGACCATGATCGCGGCGAGGTGAAGCAGACGATCGCCGTGCCGGACGTGGACGGAGCGGTGTCGAATCCGCGGACGGATTTCGCGTACCTGTTCAACCGGGACGGGCGGGTCGTGTGTCTCAAGAGCGACGGGGCGACGTACCTGAAACGACAGCAGATCCTGGCCGCCCGTCGGTTGCTGCAAAAACCCCCTCCCCCCGTGCAAACGGCGCCGGTGGAGAAGGCGTCGGCGAATCCGCCGCCGCAGCGCCGTCTTCGTGATCCGTTCCGCAGCCGACTGGACGGCGGTCGCTGAGGGGAGCGGAATGCAGGATTGCGAAACGCCGCGCGATGCTGCACGACCTCCGTCTTATTCGCTATTCGCAATTCGACATTCGAAGGACCGCTCCCTGACCTGTCTGCGTGCCGGCACGCCTGCCTGTGCGTTGCACGCAGACAGGCACAGGCAGAGGCGATCGCGGCTCCGTTGACTTCCGCTCCCTCACGGTCGCGGCTCGGTTGATTCGCCATTTGATTTCCGCTCCCTGACGGTCGCGGCTCGGTTTGGCGGTCGCGGCTCCGTTGCGGGGTTGCGGCTTGGTTGGGGGGCAATGTGGCGGGTCAGGTCGCGGCGCGTACGATAGGGCGCATGAACGAACCCACCATCCGGCGGGCGCTGATCAGCGTCTACGACAAGACGGGCGCGGTCGAGTTCGCTCGCGCCCTGCACGACGAGTTCGGCGTGGAGATCCTCTCCAGCGGCGGGACGGCGAGGCTGCTCCGTGAGCACGGCGTGGCTGTGACTTTGGTGGAAGAAGTCACCGGCAGTCCGGAGATGCTCGACGGGCGCGTCAAGACGCTGCATCCGACGATTCATGCGGCCATCTTGGCCGATCGGGACAATCCGCAGCA
>CAZNQN010000442.1:0-2769 GCA_964574925.1 uncultured Phycisphaeraceae bacterium
TGGCGAACACGCTCGCCGACAGGTGGATGCCGAGTGCCAGACCGACGACACTGCCGATCCCGCCGATGGTGATCGCCTCCGTCAGGATCAGTCGCAGGATCTGTTCCCGCAGCGCGCCCACCGCCCGCAACATGCCGATCTGCCGCGTGCGCACGTGCACGCTGACCCGCACGAGGTTCCCCACGCCGATGGAGGCGATCACCAGCAGCACGGCAGGCAGCCAGGTGACGATCGCTCCGGCCTGTTCGAGCGAATCGAGCACCCGCTGCTTGAGCCGCCGCAGCGAGCCGATCACCGCGTCCGGACGGTTCATCGCCTGCGCGATCCGCTCCAGCACCAGCCGTTCCTGAAACAAGGCCCACGCCTCTTCGCTGGTGGCATTTCCATCCCCCATCCAGCGGACCCATCGCAGGGCTCTGGCAAAGCGGTGCAGAATGGGCGCGACCTCCCCCGGCGGCGGTCCGGGCGTTTCCTCCGCCAGCCATCGTCGCAGCGCGGGGGCGACGGCGTCGATCGCTGCGCGTTCATTCGGAAGAAAGGGCGACCATTGCAGGATGGCCTTTCCCAGCGCCCGGTCGTCGGAAAGGCGGTCGACGGCATCGACGTGGAAGTCCGCCGGCGGTTCCACGTCGGGGATCGTCACGTTGCACATCACCATCGACACCAGATCAATGCCGAACTTCTCGCGCAGGTCCCTCCGTGTGCCCAGCATCGCGCTCGCTGCCGCGAACTGCATGTAGCTTTCCGCATGGAACGCGGTCACCGCCAGATCCATCGCCGGCGACGCCACCACCCCCGCCACCTCGAAGACGCTCGATCGCCGGCCGATCGTGACCCGTACCTTGTCACCCACCGACAGATGATGGTGCCGCGCCGTCTGCACCGGAATCACGACGTATCCGCCCCGGCGGACCTTTTCCAGCGCCTCGGCCTCATCGCCTTCCACGAACGCCAGTTTCATCATGCCCAGCAGTCGGTCCGGCTCCCCGGCCACGAACACCGGACGGGTCAACCGGTTCAGAAACCGTTCCACCAGGGAACGGCGTTCATTGGCGGAAGCTCCCTTGATCGGCGTGAGTCGACACGTCACGTCGGTGGTGACCGTCAGTTCCGCCACGCCGGGGAGGCGAGCCACCTTGTCGATCACGTCACCGGGCACGGGGTTCGGGCTCCAGACGAACGCCTCCGGCAGCTTGGCCGGGAAATCCCAGATGCGCTGCACCAGTCGCGTGCGGATCGCAAGATGCACGATCAGCGACAGTCCCACCATCAGCACCCAGCACGCGCCGGTGCTCCGCCACGGCGCCCGCGCGAACGGTTCCTCCGCCAGACCGCCCGGCAGCCCGAACAGGCGTCCCACCGCACGCGACATCGGCCGTCCGATCCCCATCACCAGCACCGGCGTGATGAGGGCGTAACCGGCATAGAGCGAGAGGGTGCCCACGGCCGCGAAAAACGGCGTCAGCCATCGCTCCCGCTCGGGAACGTAGACCATCCAGACGTGCAGCCCCAGCAGAACCGCCCCGGCGACCCCTGACGCCGCGACCAGACGGATCCGCGCGGGCCGCGCGTGAATCCGCACGGCCTCCAGTGGCGTGACCGAAGCGGTCTGATAGGCGAGGAACGCCACGCTCAGCAACGCCGTCCCGATTCCGCACGCCGTCGCCAGCAGCAGCCCCCATGCGCCGAGGCGGATCACCCCGGACGGCGAAAGCCCCGGTCCCAGACTCAGACAGAGTCCGATCCCGCCGAGAAGTCCCAGGACCGTGCCGAGGATTCCCAGCGGCATCAGCTCCGCCAGCAGCAGGCGGACCAGTTGTCCCCGCGTCGCCCCCAGACAGCGAAGCACCCCGAGTTGAGGCCGGCGCTGGATGAGGCTGACGCTCTGCGTCGTCAGGATGATGAAGAACGAGGTCAGCATGGCCACGAACGCCGCCAGCGTCAGCAGCAACCGGGTGATGCGTTCCGCCTCGGCCAGCATCATTTCCCGCGCCGCGGCCGTCTCGATCCGAAGCGGGTAGGGATCATGCCGTTCGGCGAGCACGGTTTCCGCGAAGCGTTTCGCCCGCTTTATGGCTTGCGGTGACGGATCGGCCAGCATGACGTCCACGGCCGATACGACCCCCGGCTCGCCCGTCAGTTCCTGGAGATCCTTGAGCGCGAGATAGACGATCGGTCGCTGGAACGCCGCCAGCCGGGGAGCGTCGAAGATGCCCACGATGCGAAACCGCTTGCGCTTCGACGATCCGCCGCGGAACAGGATCACCGTGTCACCGGTCCCCAGACCGTAGGTGACGGCGAGCAGTCGATCCACCACCGCCGATCCCCGTTCCCCCGCCTTGAGCATTCGCCCTTCCAGGTTGGACCAGGTTCGAAAGTGGACCTCCGTCTCCGGTCGAATGCCGACGGCGTCGACCGCTTCCGCTCGGGACACCGAGGTCTTGCCCGGTTTTTCGGCCGGGATCAATCGCATCCACCGCCGCAGACGGGCGGTGACGAAACGGATGTTTTCCCCTTTGCGGAGGTCGTCCGCCACGTCGGCAGCCATGCTGCCCCAGTGTGCGCCGGGGGGGTAGATGGTGAGGTGCGCGGCGCCGAGCCAGCGCTTCACCGCCTGTTCCCGGATCGTCCAGCGGGCCGTCTCGAAGACCGTCGAGACGATCACCACCGCCCCCACGCCGACGGCCACCGAGAGGATGACGGCCGCGGTGCGGGCGGGATTATCCCGCCAGTTGCCGGTAACGGTCCGCCACCAGCTCGACATCGTGT
>CAZNQN010000443.1:0-2769 GCA_964574925.1 uncultured Phycisphaeraceae bacterium
CGCCAAACTGAGCCGCGACCGTGAAACAGAGCCGCGACCGTGAGGGAGCGGAAAGCAAACGGCAAATCATCTGGGTAGGACCAACCACGCCGCACGCAGCGCTTCATCACAAGGAGGCCTTCCGTTTGTTCTGCATTCACGATTCGTTGTCCCGTATGCCCACCGAACGGTACGCTTGGCACCCGCACGAGGGGACCGGTCTTTCCGTGAGCGGCCGATGCAAGAATCGCCTGTCCAACGTGTCGGACGTTGTTTCATCCCGCCGGGCGTACACGACGATGCCCGCCCCTTCAAAGACACGCCGGAATCGCTTATCGGCGGCGATCGACGGTTCCCGCTCCACCAGACCCGATCGGTCCCACCGGTCCGAGCGGTCGATGATGACGTAGTCGGCCGCGTCGAGCGCCCCTTTGCGTTTCCCGGTGTAAATCCGGTCGTAGTCGGTGAAATGGGCGGCCAGCCGTTCCGTCGCCAGCACGCTGCTGGTGCGCGGGATCATGTTCCGGATTCGCTCCACGACGGGCCGGCGCGGATCGGGACGGCGAAGCACCTCCCGCACGGGCGCATAGGCCTTGGCCCACGGCGAGAACCCGAAGAACACGTGCGCCGTCGCCGCCCCGAAGAAGACCGCCAGCGCCCTTCCCATCCACCGAGGCCCTCCGGACGAATGATGCGGTCGAGAGGGTATCGTCTCCGCGTGTCTGCCTCTTTCGGAACCGGTCTCATGGTCCGCGGGCGTCACAGCCGCCAGGAACAGAAACGGCAGCATCGCGCAGTGATGCCAGAACTTGATGCTCAACCAGTCCGGGTTTTCGAGCGGGACGATCATCAGGAACGTCGGCAAAGCGGCGACGGCCAGCCGCCATCGTCGCAGCGGCAATCCCGCCAGCGGTGCGATCAGCATCAGCAGAAGATACACCGCCTCCCGGCGAACAAACCGACGCGCCAGCGAATGATCGTGCCACACGGCCGACACCCAGGCAAGCGGATGTCGCCCCAGCGCCCCGTACAGGTCGAGCCGCTCATAGGTGCCCGCAGCAGAGAAAGCGGGAATCACCCAGGCGACGACGACGATCACATAGAGCAACG
This sequence comes from uncultured Phycisphaeraceae bacterium, assembly GCA_964574925.1. GTDB lineage: Bacteria > Planctomycetota > Phycisphaerae > UBA1845 > UBA1845 > CAZNQN01. The sequence goes on from CAZNQN010000443.1 coordinate 1,090, forward strand.
CGGTTCCGGCGACGGCCAGGCCGAGCCGGCGTCGGCGGTTCTCCAGAACCAGAAACAGACCCCATCCGAAGACGGCCGCCGCCGTCGTCTCCCGATGCAAAAGCGAAAGGACGGCGATCCCAAGCGCCGCCCGCCACCGGTCCGTCTCGCCCGCCGCGACCAGGAGCGTCAGCAGCACCATCACCGCGCACGTCCACTGGAACCCGTAGGTGCCGGCGTAGATCAGCCGCGTCGTCGAGGGCAGCAACGTCCACGCGAGAGCGATCAGCAGCGCCGCCCGGCCCGATCCGCCTCGCCGTCGGATGAGCCGGAAGATCACCAGCGCGGGCAGGAACGCAAAACCGGCCGACCAGACCATCAGGTAGACCGGCGTGGGGAACAGGGCGTATCCCGGCACGAGCACGTACAGCAGCGGCGTGAAATGCCAGCCGAGTCGCGTGTTCGGAAAGCTGTCGCTGCGCAGTCCCCGACCGCGGAGGGCGTTCTTCAACTCCTCGGTGAAGTGGCCGATGTCCGCATGCCCGAGCATGAAATGCTCAAAGAATTCGACCTGGATCAGCGTGTGCAGGACGATCAATCCAGCGACGGCGGCGGCAAGCAGGGCGAAGGGAACGACGCCCCCGTGCGCCGATTCGCCCCGATCGTCGATCCGTCGTCCGACCAGATAACCGCTCCAGGCCGTTCCGAACACCAGCGCCAGCGCGCTCCACACCGGCGGCGCCCATCCGCCGAGACACGCCGCCGCCATGGGCACCGCCAGAACCAGCGGCGCCAGCAAGGAAAGTCCGCGCCACCAAGCGACGGTCCTCGGGCGTTGTTCGTTTCCGTGTCCTGAGCCGCGGGCTTCAGCCCGCGCGATGTCGGCGTGATCGGTCCGCCCTCGATGGGGAGAAGACGGTTCCACGATTCCGGAAATCGCGCCGGCGACAGTTCCCCGCACCTGTCGAAACGCGATCCACGCCAAAAGCAGCAAGATCAGGACCGCAACGGCTTCCGGCCAGGGCAATCCGTCGGGTACGAATCGTTGCGGCATGTAGCGGACGATCTGGAATTGCCAGCAGCGGGCGGCGATCACGGCCGTCACCGCCGCCACCCAGCCGGCGCCGCCGATCACCCCGAGCAGGGTGCGGGAAAGACCGGGAAAGACGGAGGCGCTCGGCCGGTCGGCGATCATACCCCGGTTGTACGCGTCGCCCCGCAGAGCGACAACCCCGAGGTGGCGCGCGGACGACCGACCGCCGCTACGGCTTTACCGCATGGGTGGGCAGGGGAAACTGTTCGCACATCTCGCGGACTTCGGCGCGGACGGTCTCAATCACCTTCGCATCCCCCTGCGAACGCAGCACACGGTCGATCCAGTCGGCGACCGTGGTCATCTGATCTTCCTTCAGGCCGCGGGTGGTGGCGGCCGGCGTGCCGATCCGCAACCCGCTCGTCTGGGTGGGCTTGCGCTGGTCGAAGGGGATCATGTTCTTGTTGACGATGATGCCGGCGGCGCAGAGCCAATCTTCCGCCTGCTTGCCGGTCACGTCCGGATAGGCCGGGCGCAGGTCCAGCAGCATCAGGTGATTGTCCGTCCCGCCGGAGACGAGACGGTTGCCCTTGGCGACGAGTCCTGCCGCCAGCGCCTTGGCGTTGCGCAGGATCTGTTCCTGATACGTTCGGAAGGAGGGTTGCAAC
>CAZNQN010000444.1:0-450 GCA_964574925.1 uncultured Phycisphaeraceae bacterium
ACCTTCGAGCGTGCGGCGGGCGAAAGCGGCCGCCTCCCCGCCGAAATACATCGACGGCGCGCCGTCGTGCCCCACTTCCGGCGTGTCCACGCCCCACAGGCGGACGCGCGTCGTCGAGTGCCGCCCGTCGGGGACGGCCAGGTCCAGCGTGTCCCCGTCGATCACCCGCGCCACGCGGAACGTCCGATCGTGATAGCGGGCATGATCGTCCGTCTCCGTACCCGGCGGACTCGACCGGACACACATCCCGCCCGCCAGCAAAAGCCCGACAATGAGAAATCCCGCCGCCCGGACAGTGTGTCCCCATCGAGAACGTCGGACGGAAGGCGGAAGATGCCGAACCATGACAAGCATACGCTACATGTGCAGCAGAACCGAATCGCGGGCTTTCGCGCGTTTGTCCGTTTCGTGTTGCGAGCCGCGGGCTTCAGCCCGCGCGACGCAGCACGA
>CAZNQN010000444.1:460-2755 GCA_964574925.1 uncultured Phycisphaeraceae bacterium
CGCTACATGTGCAGCAGAACCGAATCGCGGGCTTCAGCCCGCGCGACGCGGCACGACTCCATCCGCATCCAACGCAAAAGAGACCGGGCTCCGATTGCGAGAGGTGTTTTCACCGGCGCGATCCTTCGCCTTGGAACCCTTTCGTCCGATGCCGTCGCCGCGGACGGCTCCATCACGCAGGATCACCCTCCTGCGGGTCCCGATCCAGGCCAAAGGCCTGATGCAGACATTGCAGCGCCCGCGGACCGTCTTCCCGCCGCACGATGCAACTGATGACGATCTCACTGGTGGAGATGTTCTCGATGTTGATCCGCGCCTTGGCGAGGGCGTCGAACATGGTGGCCGCCACGCCCGTATGCGTCCGCATTCCCACGCCCACCGCGCTGACCTTCGAGACGTGCTGATCGACTTCCACGGCCCGGATGCCGAGCTGTTTCGCCAGCGCCTCGCAGACGCGCCGCGCTTCCTCGGCGTCGTCCGCCTCGGTGGAGAAGCCCAGGTTGGCGAGTTGTCCCCCCTCGTACATATTCTGCACGATGTCATCGACGAGGATCCCGTGTCGGGCCACCGCTGCGAAGACCTGCGCGGCATGTCCCGGCGTGTTCGGCACACCGATCAGCTCCACCATGGCAAGGTCTTCCTTGAGCGTCACGGCGCTGACGGCCACGTCTTCCATTCCCGGCGTTTCCCTGGCGATCATGGTTCCCTTCTCGTCGGTCAACGAACTGCGGACGTGGATCGGGACCGAGAACTTCTTCCCGAACTCGATCGCGCGGGAATGCATCACGCCCGCCCCCGCCGCCGCCATCTCCAGCATCGTATCGTAACTGATCCGGTCCAGCTTCCGCGCCTGCGGCACGAGGTGCGGATCGGCCGTATAGACCCCGTCCACATCCGTATAGATTTCGCACACCTCCGCGTTGAGCACGGCGGCCAGCGCCGCCGCCGTCGTGTCCGACGCCCCCCGCCCCAGCGTCGTGATCTCGCCGCCCGCGTCGATCCCCTGGAATCCGGCCACGATCACGATCCGTCCCGCTTCCAGCTCCTGCTGCACCCGCTCCCGCTGGATCGAACGGATCCGTGCCCGGGTGTGCGCGCTGTCAGTGACCAGGCCCAGTTGAGCGGCGGTCAGGCTGATCGCCTCGTGCCCCGCCGCGTCGATCGCCATCGCCATCAGCGCGATCGAGACCTGTTCCCCTGTCGTCAACAGCACGTCCAGCTCCCGCTTCGGCGGGTTCGCACAGATCTCCCGCGCCAGCGCGAGCAGCCGGTCCGTGGTGTCTCCCATCGCGGAGACGACCAGCACCACGCGGTGGCCTTCCAGCTTGGCCCGGATCGCCCGCCGGGCGGCCCGGTGGATCCGCTCCGCCGTGGCCAGACTGGTTCCGCCGAACTTCTGCACGATCAGCGACATGCGGCCATCTTACCCCATTCCTCCGAGACGCCGAACCGCGCGCCGTCGCCCGCTCTTTCGCACTGCTCGTTGTTGTCTGCGAGCCGCGGACTTGAAACCCGCGCGATGAACCGGTCACGCCATCCGCATCCGATGAAGGACGGATCGGTCCCTATCTTTGGGAAGAGCCCCGATTCCCGGGGGGATGCCGTCTCCTGCCGGTCCGATCTCGGAAACTTCGGAAGACGCACAAGGATTGACGATGCTCGCCCCAAAGGGGCTACCTTCCGAGCACGTCGGCGTACGCGCGGGCGAGCTGTTCCGCCCGGCCCGGAGCATACGTCTTGGCCGGCCAGCGGTAGCCCAGGTCGTCCATCGGACGCCGCGGAATCAGATGCACGTGCACGTGGGGAACGACCTGCCCGGCGACGCGGCCGTTGTTGAGCAGCACATTGAACCCCGCGGCCCCGGTGACCTCCAGGAGCGCCCGCCCCAGGCGGGGCACGGCCTCGAAGAGTCGCGCACAAAGCGCCGGCGGCAGATCCTTCGCCTCTTCATAATGCTCGCGCGGAATGATCAGCAAATGCCCTTCCGCCAGGGGATTGATGTCCAGAAAGGAAAGCACGTCGTCGCTTCGGTAGACGACCTGGGCGGGAATGGTCCCGGAAACGATCCGGCAGAAAACGCAATCGGAAGGCTCGGCCACGATACACCTCCTTTCCGGGCGGCGCTACCCGCCGAGGAGCCGACCCGCCGGACCCCGCCCGTGACCACCGCCCGCATCGACCGGCTCAGAGCCGTAAGGATCGGAACCCGAGAAAACGTTCGGGATTCTCGCCCGCTATGTTCCGCTCCGGTCGCCTTCGCGGCCCTGACACATCGCGGGGCTTCAAGCCCGAGGC
>CAZNQN010000445.1:0-2750 GCA_964574925.1 uncultured Phycisphaeraceae bacterium
CGGGGTCAGCAATCTGGACGCGAATACGGGTGCCTCGCTGGGCAGCCCGATCGGACCGGCGGGGAACAGCCTGGGCATCGCGGTCGATCCCCAGACGTGCGAGGTCGTGTATGCCGGCGCCGATTGTTCGTTCGTCGATACGTCGGACACGTGCACGATCCACGCCGTCGATCCGACGACGGGACAGTCGCACACGATCGCGACGCTGGACGCGGCGACGGAGGCGAAGTTCGTGGACGGACTGTTCTTCGACCCGAGCGGGGACTTCCTGTTCCTGGCCGTTCGCGATCCGTCTTCGAGCATGTTGATCCTCAACCGAAACGGCACGATCGCGCAGAACGTGCCGCTGGACGTGGAACCGGACGGCATCGTGTTCCACGCCACCGAACCGTTCTTCGTGTTGACGGTGAACCTGGACGGGACGATCACCCGCTTCGATTTCCCGAGCAATGACTTTACGCAGACGCCGACGACGTCCTTGTTCGCCAGCGGCGGCTTCCGCGGCGACCTGCTCCAGGTCGGCTCCGACGGATGTCTCTACCTGACGCAGGACGGGACGCGCTTCGCGGACGGGACGGAGACGGCGGACAACAGTCTGGTCCGCATCTGCGGCGGGTTCGCCCCGCCGTTGCCCACGGGGATCGAGCTGGCGCCGCCGACGGGATCGGCGTTCGTCGGCGAGTCGCACACGGTGACCGCCACCGTCACGCTCTCCACCAACTGCGGACAGTCCAGCGAACCGATCGAGGGCACGCTGGTGACGTTCGAAGTCATCGCCGGTCCCAACGTGGGCGTGATGGGGAGCGGCACCACGGATGCCTCGGGCAACGCTTCGTTCACCTATGCGGGGACGGGCGGACCGGGACAGGACCAGATCCAGGCGAGCTTCGTCCCCGACGGCGGTGGCCTGCGGGTGTCGAACATCGTCACGATGGACTGGATCTCGCCGGATTGCTCGCTGGACTGCAACGCCAACGGCATTCCGGACGAGTGCGAGCCGGATTGCGACAACGACGGCATCCCCGACGATTGCGACACGCCGTGCGAGACGACGTGTTTCAGCGATGACGAGTGCGACGACAACGACCCATGCACGCTGGATATTTGCGGCGACGGGATCTGTTTCCACTCGCCGTTCTGCAAGGGACTGTGCGACAACGGGCAGTGCGTCGAATGCATCACCGACAGCGACTGCCCTCCGGGTCTGATTTGTTCGGGTGGAATCTGCATCAAATAAACATTCCCGAACAGGCGGAAGCTCACGCTTGAAAGAAAGAGGGAACGAGTGAACACGCCCGCTTACGGAAAGCGGGAAGGGAGATCGAGAAGATGATGCGTGCGATTCGTGAGAGCAGGCTCGCCCGCTGGTTCGGCGTCGTGGTGCTGGGGGCGGTGACGGGCTGCTCCATCAACGGGGACTTCCTGGGCCTGGAGGACTACCAGCGCGATCTGCTTGGCGGCGGGCTGCTGGCGGCGGCGATCCTGAACCGTCCGGCCGGCGGCACCGGCATCCAGTGCTGGGATACCAACGGCAACGGGATCAACGATCCGGAAGAGGACGTCAACGGCGATGGGGCCTTCGATACCAACGACTGCCTGGCGGCAGCCGGCTTCCCATTGCCCGACGGCGTCTCCTGCTGGGATCTCAACGGCAACGGGGTGGCGGACTTCGGCGGGACCGATGAGGCCGGCAACGCCCTGCCCAACGAAGACGTCAACGGCGACGGCACCATCGACGTGATGGACTGCCGCGGCGAGCCGGGACAGGCCGGTTCCCCCGGACCGGCCGGACCGACGGGACCCGCGGGCGCCGACGGCGTGGACTGCTGGGACACCAACGGCAACGGCGTCGGCGATCCGGAGGAAGATATCAACGGGGACGGTTCCTTCGACGCGCTCGATTGCCAGGGTCCTGTGGGACCGGCGGGACCCAGCGGACCGTCCGGACCGGCAGGGGCCGACGGGCTGGCGCTGTTCCACGTCTTCATCGATGATTTCTTCGCCGCGTTGGGCACGAGCGAAGGGAGCCTCGTGGTCGTGGATGCGGCGATCACGGAACCGGCGCTGGGCTCGTCGGTGCTGGCGGGTCGGAAGCTGCCGGACGCAGTGGCCTATCGCGTGGCGATTCCGCAGATCTACGACGCGGGCGATGACGTGACGATGCGCATCCATTTCTACCGCCTCGGGGCGTCGGACGGATGCTTCATCTTCCGCATCGACGGGCGCCGGCTGCGCAGCGGCGGAACGGTGGAACCCTACGGCGATCCGCGCTGGGTGCGGATCGATCTCGGCGACGCGGTGCCGGGGGATCTTGCGTCCGATGCCGTGACGATCGCGAGCGGTATCCTGCTGACGATCGATCTTCCGATCAACACGGCCGCCGGGCTGGGCGGGCCGAACGATCTGGCGCCGGCCGATTTCCTCGCCTACGAGCTGACCACCTATCAGCCGGACGGGGCGCTGTACGAGCTGGCGGGGGTGGAGTTTTTCGAGTCGCGTCCGGGCACGGCCGCCCTGGCGGGGGCGACGGTGTTCACGACGGGCGACAGCACCGATCCGAACGGCCCGCGCTGCCGCTTTGCGGATTGCAACGAGAACCTCGTTCCCGACGATCGGGACATCGAAAGCGGGACGAGCCAGGACTGCAACGAGGACGGCGTCCCGGACGAGTGCCAGCTCGTCGACAACGACTGCAATGAAAACCTGATCCCCGACGATTGCGACATCTCCTTGGGGCGGAGTCTGGACTG
>CAZNQN010000446.1:0-2744 GCA_964574925.1 uncultured Phycisphaeraceae bacterium
AGGCGCATCTGGAAGGACTCGGCGGACTCGAGGGGGTGGCGGCGGAGAAGGCGTCCATTCTGGAACACGTCCGGCGGGACGGGTTGTCGGTGGTCAACATCGACCGTCCCCAGATCGAGGCCCATCTGGGACGGGCGTCGAGCGCGAAGCTCATCACGGTGGGGCATCGGGCGGGGGCGCGTCTGCGGGTCTCCCGCGTGGAGGGGGATCTGCGCGGCACGCGGTTCGTGCTGGAGGATCGTTTTTCGATCGCCGTGCCGATGCCGGGGCTGCACCACGCGGCCAACGCGGCGGCGACGTTCGCGATCGCCCGCTGGTTCGGGCTCGATCCGCAGCGCATCATCGCGCGGATCGCCGCGTTTCGCCCGGAACCGGGACGAACGTTCGGTTTCAGCGTGGGCGGCGTGACGGTGATCGACGACGCCTACAACGCCAACCCCGCGAGCATGTCGGCGGCGGTCGAGGCGTTGAAGCGCATCCGGCACGGCCCGCGCGTGCTCGTGATGGGCGACATGCTGGAGCTGGGGCGCGAATCGGAGCATCTGCACACCCGCGTCCTCCGCGAGGCGGTCGAAGCGGGCATCGAGCGCATCGTCGGCGTGGGCGCCATCATGGAGCGGTGCCTTCAGACGATGCGGGGGTCGGCAGGGACGACGCGGATGGTTTCCTGCGACACGGTGGAGGCGGCCACCGCGGTGGTGACGGGCTTGCTGCCGTCCGTCTCCTGCGTGTGGGTGAAGGGATCGCGGGCGGTGGGACTGGATCGGCTGATTGCGGTCTTGCGGGAACGGAGCGGGGTGGGAGTCGACACGGACGAAACGATCATCCCCGCCGCGTCGAGGGAAGCGACCGAGACGGTCTGAGCAGGCGGTGCAATTGAGCGGTCGGGGCCTTGAGGCAGGAACGCGGGGGATGAGAACGCGCCGTTCGCAGCGCGATCGCGGTGGGGCAGACAAGGCGCTGCGGGGAAACGTTCTTAACCGGACGGCGGTACGCCGCGAAAGGACGCATCCGTGATCTATCTTCTGTTCAGGCGGTGGCTGGAGGGGAAGCATTACGCCTACGAGAACGCGCTCTTTCGGGGGGCGTGCGCGGCGCTGCTGTGTTTCCTGATCGTGCTGGTGCTGATGCCGCGGGTGATCCGCCGCCTGATGAAGTGGAAGCTGGGCGACCGTCCGGAATTCGATCACGCCCCGCTCAATGAGCTGACCCGCGACAAGACCAACGTGCCCACCATGGGGGGCGTGGGGATCCTGGCGGCGATCGTCCTGGCCGTCGTTTTGCTGGCCGACATCACCAACTTCTACGTCCAGATGGGGCTGGTCTGTCTGGTGTGGCTCGGGGTGCTGGGCGGCGTGGACGACTGGCTGAAGCTCACGGCCGGTCGGCGCCTCGGTTCGCGCGACGGTCTGAAGATGTACGAGAAGCTGTTGTTCCAGGTGGGTTTGGGTGTGGTGCTGGGCTTTTACATCTATCACTACGGACAGAACAACTACGCGGTGTTGAGCCGTCTGGTCCAGCCGGGCGAGGTGCCTGCCTATCGCATTCTGACCGTGCCTTTCTATAAGACCGGCGTGCAGCTTTCCACCGGCGTGTTCATGATCGTCACCGTGCTGGTGATGACGGGGACGTCGAATGCGGTGAACCTGACGGACGGGATGGACGGACTGGCGGCCGGGTGCGTCGCCTTGTGCGCGCTGGTCTTTTCCATCCTGACCTACATCGTGGGCACGCCGGGGCTTGCGGACAAGCTGCTGTTTCCGCACATTCCGCGCAGCGGGGAGCTGGTGGTGATCTGCGGCGCGCTGTTCGGCGCCTGCATGGGGTTCCTGTGGTACAACTGCCACCCCGCCCGCGTGTTCATGGGGGACGTGGGGTCGCTGCCGCTGGGCGGGTTGATCGGCTACGTGGCCGTCGTCACCCGCCAGGAGTTGATGCTGCTGATCGCCGGCGGCATCTTCGTCATGGAAGCCTTTTCCGTGATGCTCCAGGTGGGCTATTACAAGTGGTCCGGCGGCCGGCGGATCTTCCGCTGCGCCCCCATTCATCACCATTTCCATCTGGGCGGCTGGAGCGAGCCGCAAACCGTGGTCCGTTTCTGGTTGCTGGCGGCGATGTTCTCCGCCTTCGCCCTGGCCACCATCAAGCTGCGCTGATCCGTCAGGGACCGGCGGAAGACGAGGATCGACGATTCGGAGTGGACGGAAACGCCGGCCGCGCTCGATTTTCCTGCTGGAGGGGGGTAGGATGGCCTCCGAGTGTCGGGCGGCGGAGCAGCGAGGAAGCGGCGCGGCCCCTTGCGGCGCGAGCGGACGACGGCGAGTGGACGGGAAACCTGCAACGCAAGCGACGGGATCGGCGTCCGCCGTTCTCTGCCTGACGGGGTGCCTTGCGGCCGTCGGCGTGGTCATGGTCGCGTCGGCGTCGGCGTCGATCGAGCACCCCGTACTTCGCTGGCCGATCGGTTCCACGCCCGCCGGACGACAGATCCTCTTCGCCGCGGCGGGGGTGGCGGTGATGCTGATCGGTTCCCGCCTCGGTCCTTCCTTGCTGGCGTCCGACCGGGTGCGGCGCGGCGTCGTGCTGGCGGCATTCGCGGTCGTCGTGGTCGCGCTGTTGCTGGCGTTCGTTCCGGCCTTCGGACACGTGCAACGAGGTTCCCACCGATGGGTCCGTTTGCCGCTCGGCGGAGGGGGGGTGACGTTTCAACCGTCCGAGGCGGCCAAGCCGGTGCTCGTCGCGCT
>CAZNQN010000447.1:0-2334 GCA_964574925.1 uncultured Phycisphaeraceae bacterium
TCTCAGCATCGCTCATTTCGAATCCTGTGCGTGCGAGTATCCCGTACATCCTGCTGGGCTCGGTTTTGAGCCTGGCTGCCGCTCGGACGCAAGGGCAATGCGTCGAGCAACAGAAGCTCACCGCCTCCGATGCGGACCCAGGGGATCTGTTCGGAAGCTCGGTCTCCATCAGCGAGGATGTCGCCGTCGTGGGAGCGATAACGGCGGCCTACGTCTATCGTTTCAACGGCACCGGTTGGGTCGAGGAGCAGAAACTTACGGCCTCCGATGCGTCGGCAGGTGACCTTTTCGGGTGGTCGTCGGTCTCCGTCAGCGGGAACAGGATCGTCGTAGGGGCGGTTGGAGACGCCTGCCAAGGCAGTGGATTCTGCGGAGCGGCGTACGTGTATCGTTATGATGGCACCAGCTGGGTGGAGGAACAGAAGCTCACTGCCTCTGACGCCTTGCCGTTGGACTGGTTCGGGATATCGGTCTCCATCAGCGGGGATGCGATCGTTGTGGGGGCGAGATCGGATAGCGATAGCTGCCCGCCATCAAGTTTGGATTGCGGGGCGGCGTACGTGTATCGCTTCGACGGCACCAGCTGGGTGGAGGAGCAGAAGCTCACTGCCTCTGACGCAGCGAACGCTGCCAATTTCGGGTGGTCGGTCTCCATCAGCGGGGACACGGCCGTCGTGGGAGCGTGGAAGGATGGCTGTACGGCAGGTGGTGTTCTTTGCGGGTCCGCGTATGTCTATCGCTTCAACGGCACCACGTGGGTCGAGGAGCAGAAGCTCACCGCCTCCGACGCGGCGGTGGAAGACCGGTTCGGAGCCTCCGCAGCCGTGGACGGGGACGCAGCCGTGGTGGGAGCGTGGCTGGATGATTGCGCGGCGGGGAGCGACTGCGGATCGGCGTATGTCTATCGCTTCAACGGCACGAGCTGGATCGAGGAGCAGAAGCTTACCGCCTTCGATGCGGCGGCGGGAGACCGGTTCGGATGGTCCGTCTCCGTAAGCGGAGATACAGCCGTGGTAGGGGCGTTTAGCGATGACTGCGCGGCGGGTACCCGCTGCGGGTCGGCATATGTCTATCGCTTCAACGGTACCGGCTGGGTCGAGAAGCAGAAACTTACCGCCTCCGATATAGCGTCGGGGGATAGTTTTTGGGGATCTGTCGCCCTGAAGGGGAACACGGTCATGATAGGAGCAAGTGGCGATGACTGCACGGCGGGTGCCAACTGCGGGGCGGCGTTCGTGTTTCACTGTCCGTCAATTTTCGTTCCCGCCGCCTCCGGCTGGGGACTGGTTGTGACAACGCTCCTGATCCTCAGCGCGGGCACTATGGTTGTCAGACGCCGGCGGATATCCACCGGCTGACGATCGCCCGCGTTGGGCGCGCCCCCCGCGGCTGCCGCCGCCGCGACGCGGCAGCAGGTCGCGGAAGCGGGCATGCTCGATCACCGGCAGGATGTCCTCCCGCCATTTGTCGGCGGCCATGTCCATGTCCGGCAGGCCGCAGATGACCGTCTCGCCCAGCTCGAAGAGGTGATACAGCAGCGGCAGCACGAAACCGGCCAGCGTCTTGCCCGACTGCGTCGGCCCGGTGGCCACGCAACGCGACCAGCGACCGGCGTCGATCTCGTCGAGCCACAGGGCGGTATACGGCTGGCGGTCGCAGCGGAACCGCCGTCCCGCGAAGGGCCCGTCGGGCAGGATGATCTCCTCCTCCGCGAAACGGCGGATCGAGCGTTTCGCCCGCGGGCGGGCGGCGGCCAGGAAGGCGCGCAGCTCCTTACCCGTCGGATGCGGCATCGGTTCCGTCCCCGCCGGGCCCGAAGGTCCGTTCGATCTCCCGTCCGGCCTCCTCCAGCGCTTCCCGCACGATGTCGGCGGCCGCCTCCCCGAAATCCCGCCGCAGCGTCTCGCCCGCCTCCCGCAGCAAAGCGGCGATGCGCAGCAGCACGGTGCGCACCTGATCGCGGGGCAGCAGTGCACCTTCCCGTTCCAGCCGGTCCAGGCGTGCCAGCGCCGCCCGTTCCGCCCGGTAGCGTTCCAGGGCGGCGCTGGGCGTGTCTGTGCCCGATGTCTCCGCGACCAGCAGCGGCCCGCAGCGGTTGAGCAGATCGTGGAGGGCGGGTGCCAGTTTCGTCAGGTCCACCGTCTTGTCGCCGAAGGGCAGGCCGTAGCGGGCCGCCTGCTCCTTGAGCACCTTGGGGTGGCGGCCGGACATCGCCCGCCAGTGTTTCTGGGGGATGGAGCGGTAGTAGCGCCAGCGGAGCCGTTCCTCCCGCCGGCGTTCGAAGCGTTTGACGGCCTGCTGCTCGCGGCGGGAGAGCGGCTCGCCGGCCATGAT
>CAZNQN010000447.1:2344-2733 GCA_964574925.1 uncultured Phycisphaeraceae bacterium
TTCCGTTGACTCGGAAAAAAGGTCCGTGCGTACAAAAACGCTGCGATGGGGGGACCCGCGCCGGACCGGTCCCGCCGCAAAGGAACCAAGCAATGACAGTGAGAGTTGCTGTCACAACGGATTCCACTTGTCATAGTGTTCCCCGTTTCATCAATGACAGACAAAGCCATTTCCACAACTGAGGCATTTCATTTGCTCATCCACTAATCACAGACGAAAACGCGCTCCGAGCTCGATCGATGAGATCGTCGCATTGTCGCCATGCCTTCCAACGAAGCATTGCAACACTGCACATCCATACTTACACAGATCACCGACCTTCACAGACGATAATATGGAATAACGCTGGCAATGACGCGGCGACCGGTGGCGGGCTGTTCCCGCCGGGC
>CAZNQN010000448.1:0-2722 GCA_964574925.1 uncultured Phycisphaeraceae bacterium
GACGAAACCCCGCCCGTCGAACTGGGGCGTGGACGATCCGGCGTCGTCTTCCGTGAGCAGGACGCCTCCGGCGCGCTGATCGCCCGCAAGGTGTTCGGCAGTTCCGGCCTGACCAAACTCGTCCAGTACGTTTTCCTCGGCGCGCCCAACCCGTATCTGTGGAACGAACACGCGGTGCGATCGGCCTACCTGCGCCGCCGCATCCTGGCCGAACTGCTCGAAGCCCGCTTCGGCGACAAGCTCCGCGTCGCCCGCGCCAAGGCGTATCGGTGGAACAATCGGCAACGGGCCTATGAACTTTCCTGCGCCTTCGTCGCCGGCCGGCACGTTCCCCTGCACCATCCCTTCCGCAATCCGGAGGACCACACGCTCCGCGACCTGCGCAAGTCCGTCCTGCGTCCGCTTCAGCGCTTCCTGGTGGAAACCGGTTTCGACGGACTCGTCTGGCAGGCGGGACGCGGCAACCCCGTCGCCCTCAACAACTTCCTCTGCGAAAACCCCGACGAACCGGACGGACACCGCTGGGTGTGGATCGATCTGGAATCCGGGGTGCCGGCCCTGATCCCGCTCAACCCGATCGATCTGTTCGCGTTCTACCTGCCCCGCTCGATCCGCTTCCGCCGCCCGCTCTTCGACGACGTAAACGTCGCGAAACTGCGGAACTATCTGCGGCAACACGCCGTCGCCCTGACGGAACGACTCGGACCCGCTAGGATGCGCGCCCTGCTCGACGACGTGGAAGCCCTCGACCACGCCCAGCAGGTCTGGAAGTCCCTCCCCCGCTACCGTCGCAGCATCGCCTACCGCCTCCGCCGGGGGGACCTCACCGAAGCGCAGGCCGCCTGGTACGCCGAACGCCCGTTCCGCTGGTACGCGCGGGAAGCGCTGCGGGCGACCGCCTCCCTGCCGAATCGTTTCGACGAGATCGCCCGTCGCTGTGTTCGGGCGGTGACCGGTCTCGACTGGAAAGGCCTCGTACGTTCGTGCGGCCAGGCCCTTCGGTCCCAGGCGTATCGGACCCGCCTCGCCCGCCGATATCTCAAACGCCGAATCGACGACTGGCGCCGACGCGGGCAACTGGAAGAACCGCGCGCCCGCGACCTGTATGCAGCCATGGAAGGCGAACAGGCCGGTTCCTACCTGGCCGATTTCGGCGTCCATCTCGCCGTCAAGCCGCTCGTCAAGGCCGTCCAGTTCGGCCTGATTCCCGCCCTGTGGGTGGGCGGCATCCTCAACGGAGCGATCTTCGCCTTCTTGATGGTCTGGATCGGGAGCATCGTCCGGACGCTCTATACGCTCGGGCGGATGGCGCAGGAAGCCCGCCGGCGGCATCCGCTTCCCTGGTGGGCGCTCGGCGTGGGCACGCTGCCGGTCCTCGGCAATCTCGCCTTTCCCGTGCAGATCCTCCGCAACGGCTCGGACCGGCGATGCGTGCTGGCCCGTTTCCTGGTGTATGACACGTTCACCCGCCTCGGCCGCTGCGTCCCCGTCTGGGGTGGACCGGACACGCTCACGGAACACGCCTTCAACCGTCTCGCCGGCGTCCTGCTGCGTCTCATGCAAAAGGCCGTATCAGAACCCTGCGCCGCCTGCGAGCATGACGACGCCATCCCCACCCCCGCCTTCACCAAGGTTCCCGGACGCTAGCGCACTGCTCACCTTTGTGTCCCGAGCCGCGGGCTTGAAGCCCGCGGGATGAAACCGGACGCCATCCGAATCCGGTGGGGATATGCCCACGCCGCATTGCTGAAAAATGCTCTTTCGATCGGACGAGGTACTGGTCCGCCGCCCCACGTCCGCCGATCGGGCAAACGAAGATTCGGACTCACTTTCCCCCGCTTGCAGCCGACGTATTGTACGGTGATACGGGCGGAGGGCGGCTGGGCGGACCCTCCACGTCCGGTAGGATGATCTCCAGACACCGGGGAAACACCGATGCTGTTGAGCAATCGCTCCCGACCGAATCTCGTTCTTCTCTACGGCGCCTTGCTGCTCGTGCTGGGGTTCTATGCGGTGGCGGCCCTTCGCTACCCCCTCGTCTACATCTGGGCCACCTATGAAGACCTGTTCGGTGAGTGGATGCAGTTCTGGTCCGTGGCGCTGGCCTGCATCCTTGCCGTCCGTCTGGCCACAACCCGCTGGCGATGCCGCTGGTTCTTCGCCCTGATCGCCCTGAGCTGCTTCTACGTGGCCATGGAGGAAATCTCCTGGGGGCAGCGCATCTTCGGCTTCTCCTCGCCGTTTTTCTTCAAGGCCAATAATCTCCAGGGGGAGACGAACCTTCACAATTTCCTCACCGGTCCGTATGCGACGACGCTCAAGTTCGGACTGACAGCGGCGCTGGCTTCCGGCATGGTGCTCTACGGGCTCGTGTATCCCCTGCTGGTGCGATGGGGCGTCCGACCGGTCTGCTGGCTCGCCGCGCGGGGCGTGGCCCCGCCGCCGCTGTACCTGTGGCCCTTTTTCGTCGTGGCCGCCGTCCTGGAATGGGGACCGTTCCGCTTCAACGAGGCCGAGGTCGCCGAGCTGATCGTCGGACTCGCCCTGCTGCTCACCACCATCCACTACCTCACCACCCTGCGCGAGGAGCGCGGGGCAGACACGTCGGCCACGAACCCGAACTCGACTCGTCGCCGTCTGACGGTTCGCGTGGCCGCGGCGCTGACCGCGACCCTGGTGCTCGGCGTGGGGACGACGCTGCTGGTGATTCGCTCCCCGCAGA
>CAZNQN010000449.1:0-2718 GCA_964574925.1 uncultured Phycisphaeraceae bacterium
GCCCTATACGATCTACGTGGGAATCACGATGTCGTTGCAAAGAATCGCGGCGTCGATCTCGGCGGCTGTGCTGCCGCTCGTGATTCCGGGATTGCACACCGAGGCGCAGGCGGTGGTGATCGACTACGTCCTGCCGGGCATGGCGCCGGGACAGCTCAACGTGGAAGAAGCGTGCAGCGGGATGCGCTCGACGATGGCGTTCGTGGCGCTGGGGGTGGCGGTCGCCTATGTGTACGACCGTCCCTTCTGGCAGCGACTGATCCTCGTGCTCAGTTGCGTGCCCATCGCCATCGCGTGCAACGCCATCCGCGTGACGATCACCGGGATCCTGCACATCCGGGGATACGAGGAGCTGGCGCGGGGGACGGCGCACCAAATCCTCGGCCTGTTGATGTTCGGCGTGGCGCTGGGGCTGTTCTCGCTGCTGTCCTACGTGCTGGCCCATCTGTGGGTCGAGGTGCCGGAGGAACACGCCTGATGCGGAGGCCGAACCATTCGGGAAGGAAACCGCTGCAACGATGACCACGGTATCCGGAACAGTCCAGGAACGGATCATGCTCCCGCCGTCGGCGCGGGAGGGCGAAGCGGATTCCGCCTCGGCGCTGACGGCGCGCGACGTGTGGACGATGTTCCGCCGCCGGCTGGTGCTCATCGTGGTGCTGTTCGTGCTGTTTACCGGCATGGCGGTGGGCGGGTTCCTGCTGTGGTGGTTCAAGTTCCCCGGATACCGCAGCGAAGCGCTGATCGCGTGCATCTCGAACATTCCGCGGGCGGAACTGACGCCGGAACAGGCCCGCCTGCGACAGGACGAATACGAGCGGTTCGTGCTCACCCAGGCGGCGTTGCTGAAAAGCCCCGGCATTCTCTCCGAGGCATTGAAGGTGACGGCCGTCCGTGAGACGCAGTGGTGGAAGGACATCGAGAAGCGGCGCTGGAAACGCCCCAACGAACACCTCATCGAGCTGATGGACGAGCTCAACGCCGGTCCCGTGCGGGGCACCAATTTCCTGAAGGTCTCGATGGTCTGCCGCAACCCGAAGGATCCGGCGGTCATCGTGCGGGCGGTGGTCAACCAGTGGTACGACACGGTGAAGCAGCGGACGGCCTCGGAGTTCGCCGACAGTGCGCTGACGGCCGCCCGGCAGGAGCTGGACGAACTGGACCGCGAGATCGAGGACAAGCGGCACCGCCTTCAGGAACTGGCCACCCGTCTACCGCCCGGTGCCCGCACCAATCCGGAGAACAACGTCGTCAGTCAGCGCGTGCAGCAGCTTTCCCAGCAGGTGACGCAGCTTCAGCTCGAACTGGCGGAGCTCGAGCAGTTCCGCGATTTCTACAACGATCCGTCGGGGCTGGCGGCGACGGCCGAGGACCGCGCCTGGGTCGAGCAGGATCCGGAGGTCGCCGGTCTGCGACAGGGCTTGTTCCTGCTGCGGCAGCAGCGGGCGGCTGATGAACGCGTCTACGGACCGGGGCACCGCATCCTCAAACAACTCGACGCGGAGATCGCCGCCCGCGAGAAGGAACTCGAACAACTGCGGATGCAGAAGCTCGAAGAGAGGCGACAGGACGCCCGCGAGGCGGCGAACACCGCCTACGAGAACACGCTTCACGCCCTCTATCTGGCGCAGGAGAACCTCGCCAAGGCCGAAGCCGCTCTTCAGGACCAAGACCGTTTGCTACTGGAGAACAGCAACCTCGAAACGGATATCGAACAAAGCCTCGAGTATCGCAAGCAGCTCGTCGAGTACATCAAGGGACTGGAGCGGGTCAAGGCCCAGCGGACCGCCATCGACGTCCACATCGCCCAGGAACCCACCGATCCGCTGGAGCGTTACAGTCCCAACCCCCTGCTGCTCGTCGCGGGGATCCTGCTGTCGATCGCGCTCTCCGTCTCGATCGGACTGGGACTGGAACTGGTCGATACGTCGGTGCGCACGTCGCAGGACGTGGTACGACATCTCAACGTCGCTTTGCTGGGACTGGTGCCCGATACCGACGACGAGGAGATCCCCATCCAGCGCGTGGAACGGGCCGTCCGCGACGCGCCTCATTCCATGGTGGCGGAAGCGTTCCGGGGGATCCGCACGGCCGTCCAGTTCGCCGCCCCCGCCGAACGACAGCGGTTGATGCTTGTCACCAGTCCGCGACCGGAAGACGGCAAGACGACGGTCGCGTGCAACCTGGCGACGGCGCTGGCCCAGGGGGGGCGACGGGTGTTGCTCATCGACGCCAACATCCGTCGGCCCGGCGTGCACAAGGTCTTCCCGGGGCGCGAACCGAAGGGACTCAGCAACCTGCTGATCGGCGACGGGACGCTTGCGCAGCTCGCCTACACGACGGACGTTGACCGTCTCGACGTGCTGCCCAGCGGACCGGCGTCGCCGAACCCGGCCGAACTGCTCGCCGGTGAGGCGTTCCACGCTCTGCTGCGCGAGGCCCGCGACCAATACGATCAGGTGCTCATCGACTGCGCTCCCGTCTTGCTGGCGAGCGACCCGCTGGTGATCGGTCCGATCGTCGACGGCGTGATCCTGGTGGTGCGGGCGAAGCAGAACTCCCGCGGCATCGCACGGCGGGCGTTGACCCTGCTCGGGGACGTGGGCAGTCACGTCTTCGGCGTGGTGCTCAACGCGGCCCAGGTCGCCCGCGGCGGATACTTCCGCGAACAACTGCGCGCCTACTACGAATACCAGGAAGGCGCAGACACCTCTCACC
>CAZNQN010000450.1:0-2714 GCA_964574925.1 uncultured Phycisphaeraceae bacterium
GGCCCAAGTCCCCGGCTCGGACGACGGAAACGAACAACGCGCGAATCCCGTCGATCTCTCGGTCGTCGTGCCCGTCCGCAACGAGGCGAGCGTTCTTCCGCGTTTGCTCGACCGTCTCACCGCCGCCCGCGTGCGGGAGGTCATCGTGGTCGACGGCGGCAGCACCGACGCGACGGTCTCCGTCGCCCGTCGCTACGGCGTCCGCCTGCTGGAATCCGAACCCGGACGGGGACAGCAACTCGACACCGGCGCCCGGGCGGCGGGCGGCGCGATGCTGCTCTTTCTCCACGCCGATACGCTCCCCCCGCCGGGATTCGAACGGCGAATCGAAGACACCCTCGCCGACCCGCACGTCCGCCTCGGCGCCTTTACGCTCCGTATCGACGCAAAGGGCACACCCTATCGCTGGATCGAGTGGATCGTCCGTGTTCGTTGCCGCCTTTTGCGCCTGCCCTACGGCGACCAGGGCCTTTTCCTGCGACGGGAAACCTTGCAGGCGATCGGCGGGGTTCCCCGCATCCCCGTGATGGAGGATTACGCCCTCGTGCGGCGGATCCGCCGCATGGCGCGTTTTTCGTTTTCGCGTCCCGAGCCGCGGGCTTGGGCCCGCGCGAAGTCCCGTCACTCCACCCGCATCGAACGAGAGAAGAACCATTCCACCAGATCGAGAAACACACCGGGCGGGGTCCGCATCCTCGACGAAGCCGTCCTCACCTCCGCCCGCCGCTGGCAGAAGCACGGTGTGGTCCGCACCACGCTGCGCAACCTGGCATGCCTGCTCGCCTTTCGCCTGGGCGTCGATCCGCACCGCCTCGCCCGCTGGCGGGAGCGAAGCCGCACGCCGGGATCGCCGGCGGCTTCCGTGTTCCGAGCCGCAGGCTTGAGCCTGCGCGATCGTGCGGGACACCGTCCGCATCCGACGGGGAAAGGACGAGCACCCGAGATCGAGCCATGCGCTACGGCGGACGCACCACCACGATCCGATCCGCTGCCAGCGGACCCATCCGCGTCGCTTGCCCGTCGGGAAACGTGATCCGCACCTCGTCCACCCGCTCCAGCGCTCCGAGTCCGAAATGGACCCGCGGATCGTTGGCCGAGCAGTAGCTGTATGCCACCCGCACTTCGTCGCGCATCGTGCGCTCCCCCGCGCGGAGAACCACCCGCGCCCCCAGCGCCGGTGCGCCCTGCGCGTTCCGCACGTCGAAGACGATCCAGTGACGTCGCTCGCCGATCCGGTTCATCAGCACATACGCCGGGGCGTCCTGGTTGACCACGACGATGTCCACGTCGCCGTCGTTGTCCAGATCGCCGAACGCCGCCCCCCGGCTGGAGTCGATCTTCTCCTCCGCCGTCCCCCCGCGCGGAGTGACTTCCTCGAACCGCCCGCCGCCCAGCCCGCGGAACAGCAGGTTGGGCTCGGCGAACGGTTGCTCCGGCGTGTAGTAGATCGTCTGGAGCAGCGCCACCCGCCCGTTGGCCACGTACAGGTCCGCCGTGCCGTCCTGATCGAAGTCCATCAGCGCCGTTCCGAATCCGGTGAAGGGCCGGCTCACCGCCAGTCCGCTCCCCGCCGTGCGATCCTCGAAGAAATCCCCCTCCGACAGATACAGCGTGTTCGTCTCCTCCGCGAAGTGCGTCATGAGGATGTCGAGCCGCCCGTCGCCGTTGAGATCCCGCGCGTCGATCCCCATGCCCGCTTCCGCCAGCCCGTGTTCGTTGAAGGCCACCCCCCACAGCAGCGACACGTCCTCGAACGTGCCGTCCCCCCGGTTGCGCCAGAGCTGGTTGGCCGTCTGATCGTTGGCCACGCAGCAATCCATCCGCCCGTCGCCGTCGAAATCGGCCGGCAGGATGCCCAGTCCGTTGCCGAACGCCGCCTCCAGCCCCGCGGACACTGAAATGTCCGTGAACGTCCCGTCTCCGTTGTTGCGATAGAGCGTGTCCCGCGCCGGCGCCTCGTAAGCCAGCGGGCCGCAGTACCCGGGCCTGTCGGTGGCCGTATCGCACAGCACCTCCGATTCCGGCGACCAGCGGACGTAGTTGACCACGTACAGGTCGAGATCGCCGTCCCCGTCGATGTCGGCGAACGCGGCGCTGGAACTGAACGCTGGATCCCCCACGCCCGCCCGCTCCGTCACGTCGGAAAACGTCCCGTCGCCGTTGTTGCGGTACAGCACGTTGGGCCCGACGTTGGTCACGTAGAGATCCACGAAGCCGTCGCCGTCGAAGTCGCCCGTCGTGCACCCCATGCCGAACCCGCGGTCTCCCGTGCCGGAGGGCTGCGTCACGTCCGTGAACCGCCCGCCGCCGAGGTTGCGATACAGCCGGTTCGGTTCCCGTGTGCTTCGCTCGCCGAGGATGTGCCCGCCCTGCACGAAGTAGACGTCGAGGTTTCCGTCCCGATCGACATCCAGCAGGCACACACCGCCGATCATGATCTCCGGAAAATAGAGACGGGGCATGCCCGAATGCTTCGCGTCCGCGCTCGGTTGGCGATCCGCCTTTTTTCCGGGGATCCTCGGCGTCACCAGCGCCGAGCCCGACAGATGAATGAAATCGATCCCGCACGCTCCCCACACGTCCGTAAACCACGGTTTGCGGTCGTTGCCGCCGTTCGTTGCGAAGGGTTTGGAGACGGAGGCGACCGGTTTCGCCCGCAGCAGTCGCATCCCCACGACCGCCGCCGCCGCGGCGGCCGCGAGCGCGACGAGCAC
>CAZNQN010000451.1:0-2711 GCA_964574925.1 uncultured Phycisphaeraceae bacterium
CACCCCACCCTCTCGCGCGGGCTGAAGCCGACGGCTCGGAGCAAGAACACGAAAAACGCTCCCGGCGCCGAAGAACCCCAAACCCTGGCGGCGTCGGCGGATGGAACCGCGCTCGTTTCTGTAACCGCGGGCTGCCTCTGCGCGGGCGCCGTCGTCGTCGAACAGTGGACCGGACGATGCCTGGGTGTCGGCGGTGCCGCCGCCCTGGCAGCCGGGATCGGCGCCGCCCGTGGAAATCCCGTTCCGATCCTCGAAGCCGTCGATCCCCCGCAATGGCGAACGGCGTCCCCGTCGCCCCCTCGCGATGGGAGACCGTCCGAAATGCTGATCATCGCGGACGACCTGGCAGGAAGCCCCGTTCTCCTGCAAGCCGACGTCTCGCCCGCGTAACGCAGGGACAAACCGCCCCGTTCAGCAACGACCACGGAACTGAGCCGCGACCGTGAGGGCGCGGGCGCGAACGTCGAATGGCGAGCAGGGCAAGGAAACGGATCCCGGCGGAATTTGCTCCACCCGCCGCCCGCAGGCTCCGATAAGACACCCGACGCCGGGTCTGGAGAGACGATTCCGCACCCGTCGTCCGCGGGGAAGACACCGACGATGACGGACGCCGTACGACTCGACATCGAAAGCCGACAGCAGCTCCTTTTCGACCGACTGGCCGATCGCTACGAGGCCCACTACGACGACGCCACCAGCCGGTGGTACCGCGACTGGTTCATTCATCCGCCGCTGTTTTCCGGCGTTCCGCTGAGCGGTCGGCGCGTCCTCGACGCGATGTGCGGGTCGGGCGAGACCACGCGCTATCTCCTTCGTCAGGGCGCCCGCGTCGAGGGTCTCGACGTCTCCGCCGAGTGCATCGAGCGATACCGCCGCCGCTGGCCGGGATGTCCCGGCCACGCCGTCTCCATCCTTTCCTCCGGATTGCCCGACGCGTCCTATGACGTCGTCGTGACCGTCGGCGGGCTGCACCACGTGCATCCGCACATCGACGAGGCCGTCGCCGAGATCCACCGGCTTCTCAAGCCCGGCGGCATCTTCTGCTTCCTGGAACCCCATGCCGGTTCGCTGCCGGACGTACTCCGCCGCGTGTGGTATCGACGCGACGGTCTGTTCGAAGACAACGAGCGAGCGGTGGACATCGAAGCGTTGATGGACGCCCATCGGAAACGGTTCGAGTTCCTCCGTCTTCGACACCTGGGCAGTCTCGCCTACCTGCTCGTGCTCAACTCCATGATCTTCCGTGTGCCGGTCTGGCTCAAACCGCTCTACGCACCGTTGGCCCTGGGCGTCGAGTTCCTCCTGGACCCGCTGCTGACCCGCCGGCTCTCCTGCATCGCCATCGCCCAGTGGCGGAAACGATAGACCGTTTTTCGTTCTTGTGCTCCGGGCCACAGGCTTGAAGCCCGCACGATGCTTCCGGAATCCGGCCCTATCCGGGGGATCTACCCGGGGAACATTCTTGAGAAATGCTCCAGAGCGATTCTCCTTGGTTCGTTGCGAGCCGTGAATTCGAAGCCTGCTGGCGTCACCGACACGACCGCTTCCTCGGGGTTCGTTGTCCGATGCGATCACGGCCGCTCCCGCAACGGTTCCGGCAGTGGCGCTCCCCGCGCCGCCTTGCCGGCGTCTTCGTGCGCGATGCCCAGGATCAACGCCACCCCCACGCCGAGAATGGTGAGAATCAACTCTTCGCCGGCGTTGAGACCGAACTCGGCCGCGTACGCCGCCAGCACCGTCGCCAGCGCCACGCGAACCTTCCGCGACGCCAGCGGCCGCAACAGATGCCGAAGAAAACCGATGTCCTTCATGCCCTTTCTTCTCCTCGATCCCTTGCTGCTTCTCATCCTCCCGGACGGTTTCGCCAGATGGAGCGTTTGTCGTTTTGTGATCGGCGCGGCGGGTTGGAGGTCCGCGTCGAGTTTCCGCACGCCATCGGCCATCAAGCGCGCGAGGAACCGCTCATCCTTTCGAGACGTTCACTTCTTACTCTTTCGGATTCGCCCTTCGCTCCCACAGGTAATAGACCGGGCGGCTGCCGAGCAGGGCGCGGAACGTCTGGGCAAGTCGCTGAGGGGATTGTTTCTCCACACGGCGCTCGCCGCGGCCGGTGGTGCCCTCGTACCAGGTCCGTACCACCCCGGCTACGATCGCCCGTACCCGGCGACGCCGGGCGATCCGGTCGGGGAAATCCCGACCGGCCGGGTTGATCCCCATCGACCGCAGCCGCCGAAGCGCCTCCTGCGTGGCGGCGGGCGTTTCGTACCGTCCGATGCGCGTCATGCCGGCCTTTTCGAAGACGGGGTTGTAGGCGCCCATCGAGGCCAGACATTCCACGAACCGCGTCCCCGCCAGCGGCAGCGTTTTGCGAACCAGGAAGTGTCCCAGTCCGCAGCCGCGTACGTCCGGATGAATGACCAGGCGCCGCAGGATGCGCATCTCGCGGTTGAGCCGGGCCGGGTTTCCGCGGAAACGGTTGTCCGTGCAGCGGTTGCGCATCGCCAGTTCCAGCGGCGGGTGGGCGTAGACGACGATGCCCAGCGGATCGCCGCCGCGACGCTCGCGCAGCACGAACACCTTGTCCACGAAACCCAGCTCGTCGGTGGCGCGGTAGTGCATGGCCGCGAACGAGTCGTAGTCCCGCTTGCCGCCCGCTTCGATCCGCATGCGCCGCCGCAGACTGAACGTCCGCCCCGGCCGAACGGGGAGCG
>CAZNQN010000452.1:0-2704 GCA_964574925.1 uncultured Phycisphaeraceae bacterium
GCCAGGACACGTTCGATTTCGAAGCCACCGCAGCGCTGAACGGCAATGACACGATCACCGACTTCGCCACCGACGACATCCTCGATTTCACGGGTTTTGCCGAGGATAACCTGCCGGCCGGTACGGTCTCCGACACCGGCACCGGCAACCAGGCGGCGAACAACGACGACATCTGGATCGTCACCGATGCCGACGGCAGCACGGACACGGCCGCGGAAGTGGCCGCCCTGTTCGGCGGTGGCGGCAAGCCGTTCGCGGCCCTGGCGGGCAACGAGGACATCGTGTTGCTGATCGTGGACAGCACCAACAACAACACGAACATCTGGTACGTGGACAACGATGCCACGGCGGCGGTCGCGGCCAGCGAGTGCGTGCAGGTCGGTCGTCTGCAGGGCTTCACGACCACGATCGTGGACGCCAACATCAAGGACTAAGTTGAAGCTGCGGATCGACCTGAAACGGGTCGTTTCGCGAATCTGAGGAAAAGCACCGGAGACCCGGCGGAGCGTGATGCTCCGCCGGGTTGTTTTTCTGCTCTCTTTGATTCCGCGCAAGATGCTTTTCGGAGGGAGCATGGCGGAGGATCGGCCTGCGGGGAAAAACCCTTGAGGTACCGAACCGGTCGGTTGCCGGAAAGGATCGTTGTCGGATACGTTAGAGGGATGCGAGCGGAGGAGATCCAGACGCATATCCGGCGGGAGTCTTTTCAGCCTTTTCGCGTTTTCCTTTCGGGCGGCTCCTACTACGACGTACCGCATCCGGAAGCGATCCTGGTGACGCGGCGGGAGGTGGTGATCGCCCAGCTTCCGGAAGAGGGAGAGATTCCGGAACGATCGGTCAATCTGGATCCCGTGCACATCACGCGCATCGAGCCGCTGGGCGGTCGGCGTCGCCGACGGCGGAAGACCGCTCGATAACAAGGGGCCGTTGATCTCGACGGCATCCGAGCAGGGGCATCGGACGGGAGGAATCGTCGAAGCTGCGGGATCGGCGCGATGCGGCCTCGTTGGAGACGAAACCCGGTCCGGTTATGATGTCCGGCATGGCGAACCGATCGCCAGACTGGCTGGTGCAGGCGGAGCGCAATCTGGCGCAGGCGAGGGACAGTGCAGCCGCCGATCGCCATGAATGGGCCTGCTTCGCCGCCCAGCAGGCGGCGGAGATGGCTGTCAAGGCCTTGCATCTTTCCCGGGGTCAGGAAGCGTGGGGGCATGTGGTGCGGCGGTTGCTGGAGCAGCTTCCGGCCTCGGTGACGGTTCCGGCGGATCTGCTGGACCGTGCCCGCGTGCTCGATGCCTATTACGTTCCGACGCGGTATCCGAACGGGCACCCCGCCGGTCCGCCGGGGGAACACTACGGGCCGTTGCAGAGCGAAGAGGCCATCCGGTATGCCGGTCAGATCGTTGACTTCTGCCGTACTCAGATGGCCAGCGCGTGAGGAGGTGCTGGCCTGCGCCCGGCGATGGGCGCGCGCTCTTGGCCGGCGGGATCCGGTCGTGGAAGAGGTCTGGTGCGTGGGCTCCTGCGCGCGGGGCGACTGGGGCGTGGGGAGCGATCTGGACGTGGTGGTGATCGTCGGGCAGGCGCCGCCGTCGCCGGTGGAACGACGGGCCCGTTACGAGCCGGAAGGCGTTCCCGTTCCTGCGGATCTGTGGGTCTACACACGGGAGGAATGGGAGAGGCTCGCCCGCCGGTCGCCGCACGTGACGAGGCGGTGGGAGGCGGAGAAGCTCGACCTGCTTTCGGAGGGGGCGTCGCCTACGCCGGGGCGTGATTGAATCGCCGCACCTTTTCGTCGGTGACGAGCATGTCGACGGGGCGGTCGAGCGGGCCGGCGGGAATCCGCGGCAGCACCTGTTCCTCGAACGCCAGCGCGCAGGCGGTCCCCTGAAACTCCGGATGGGCGAGGAAGCGGTCGTAGAAGCCTCGCCCGCGTCCTAAGCGGTGTCCGTATTCGTCGAATCCCAGTCCCGGCACGATGACCAGATCGATCAGGGAGACGGGGAAGGGGATGCCGGCGACGGGTTCGCGGAGTCCCATCTGAGTGGTGGTCAGGTCGTCGGTGAGGGAACGGATTTCGACGGGCAACATGCGTCGCTGGCTCCAGCTCACTTTCGGGGCGAGGACGCGCTTGCGGTCCTGCCACGCCCGCAGGACGAGAGCATGGGTATCGATTTCGTTGGGCAGGGAGAGGAAGACCATGATCACCTCGGCGCGGAGGTATTCCGGCTGTTCGAACAGACGGTGACAGGCGCGGAGCGACTTGCTTTCCTGCGTTTCGGGAGAAATCTCCGCCAGGATCTTGCGAAGGCGCTGACGTAGTTCGCTTTTGGCCGACAACGAACCGCTTGTCCCTTCCGGTCCGCGGGCGAGGCGGGCTACGCATCCGGTCTCCGATTCGCTCGCCGTGCGGTCAGGTGTTGACGTAGGGATGCTTCGGCACCCTGTGTCGAGGGAGTGTAATAAACTTTTTCGACACCGAAATAGGTCGGGGAAGATTCTTTGCGATTTGTCGAGGCGGAATCAGCCTCCCTCGACACCTCGGGGGTTTCCTTCACGCGTCGGCCCGATTGCAGGTGGCGGGGCACGGGGCGGGTACGGTCGAGGCGGACGTCCTCGGCGGCCTGGGCGATCGCCTCGGCGCAGGCGCGGGATTTCGGGGCGCAGGCCAGGTAGATCGCCGCCTGGGCCAGCGGGTAGCGAC
>CAZNQN010000453.1:0-2698 GCA_964574925.1 uncultured Phycisphaeraceae bacterium
TGCGCCGTTTCCGCCGTTCGTACCCGTCCGGATTGACCACCGGAACCAGCACCCAACGCGCGGCGGGCGCGAGGGACGGATCGTCTTCAAGCTCATCGAGCAACCGGCGGACGAGGCGGACGCTCTTCGGTTCATCGCCGTGAATGCCGCCGAGGACGAGCAGCGTGTGGGCGTTCGGTTCCGCGCCCCGCCGGTATCCCTCGATGTTCCTTCCTTCGACCGATCGGCCGAGGATCATCCGTCGGAGGATCGGCGACTTGGGACGAGCGGTCATGCCGGGCTGGAACACTGGTGCCCTCTACGGAATCGTGACCGCGGACCGGGGCGGCGGCCGCCGGCTGCGACCGTCTCCTAGGCGCGGGCCTTTTGCTTGCCCACGAGTCGCCGCGTCAGCCGCGTGGCCCTTGAGGCTGCCTTGCGGGTGCGACTCGTTTCGGAAGCGGCTTTCTGTTTGACGGCGGCTGCCGGGTCTTCGAAGAAGGATCCCAGGGCGCGGATGCGCTCCTGCCGCCGCCGCACGAGCGTATCGAGGTGCAGGCGTTTCAGATCGGTCAAGGCGCCGACGAGGAACTTTTCGAGATTGGCGGCCGCCTTGGCCGGGTTGCGATGCGCGCCGCCGGTCGGTTCGGGAATGATCTCGTCGATCAGATCGAGTCGTTTGAGGTCACGGGCGGTCAGGCCGAGCGCCTCGGCCGCGTGTTTCCGCTGTTCCGCCGTCTTCCACAAGATGGCGGCACACCCTTCGGGGGAGATCACGGAGTAGAAGGCGTGCTGGAACATGGCGATGCGGTCCCCGACGCCGACACCGAGGGCGCCGCCGCTGCCGCCCTCGCCGATCACGGCGCAGACGATCGGCGTGCGCAGGCGGGCGAGTTCCATCAGGTTGCGGGCGATGGCGTGGGCGATGCCGCGTTCCTCGGCCCCGATGCCGGGATACGCTCCCTGCGTGTCGATCAGCGTCACCACCGGCAGCCCGTACTTCTCCGCCAGTTTCATCTTGTGCAGCGCCTTGCGGTACCCTTCCGGGTGGGCGCATCCGAAGTTGCAACGGATCCGTTCCTTGACGTCCTTGCCCTTGTTGTGGCCGATCACCATGACCTTGTGCCCGCCGAGGCGGGCGAAGCCGGTAATGATGGCCCGATCGTCCGCGAAGGTGCGGTCGCCGTGCAGCTCGCAGAAGTCGCGGAAGACCAGTTGCAGGTAATCGGTGGTGAGCGGTCTGCGCGGGTGACGGGCGACCAGAACCGTTTCCCACGGGGTCAGCGACCCGTAGAGTCGCCGCATCGTCGTGCGATAGCGGACGCGCTGCTGGCGGATGTCGGCGGACAGGTCGCGTCCCGTCTCTTCCTGCTCGCGGAGCATCTCCGCGATGTCGTGCTCGATGCGCGCGAGCGGTTTTTCGAACTCCAGATAGGCGACGCCGCCGTTGGAAAGGACAGCCTCCGCCGTCGGAGTGGGTTTGTCGTTCGTCATGCTCTTGTCGATCGTCGACGCTCGTTCATACGGGCGACCGCGCCGGTCAAGCCCAAATGCCCCATTATATGTGGATTCGATTCGGCGACCAGCGGGAAAAACCTGTGCCCGGAGTTTGTTTTTCTGTCAGGCGGCCGTGGGTGCCGCGGATCCTCGTTTTTCTCTAACTTGTTTTTTTGTAACGGGTTACGGGCGTCCGGGTCGAGTTTTTAACAGACCCTGGGATGGAAGGAGGATTTCCCGGATTTCCTCGCCGATCCGCGCCAATTCGGACTCGATTTCCTGCGGAGGAAGCTTGCCGAACGCCATCCGCCCCATGAGTTGATCCAAGGCGCGGACGAGCTCCCGCTCTCGCCCCCATCGTTTCCATGCTGCGGCCGTCCAGGGCGGAGACGCCGGCTGGGGTCCGGCGGAGCGAGGCGTTTGCATCAGGGTTTCGTAGCGCTCGACCAGGGCACGGGCGAAAAGAGCGGCCGGCGTCTGTTTCGCCGCCTGCTTCTCGTCGTGTTCCAGGGCGCGGGAGATGGCCTTGATTCGGGAGAAGACCTCTCGCAGCCAGATTCGATCCTGAGGGGACCGAGTAACGGATGAGGGAAGCACGCGTTCGGCCGCCGCCTTCATCATCCCCTGCCGGACCAGATCGGCGACGGTGAGGTCCGCACGCTTTGGGGTTTCGTTCGATGTTCCGTTCTGCCCGGATGGTTCGGCCGAGGGCGGCGCCTCCGGCTTTAGGACCGGGCCGGCCAACCGGGGCGAGGGGTTCGCGGTTTCGGTGGAGGTCGGTGACGGGGCAGGCGGTTTCTGCGATGTCGGCTGATTCTTTTCCGGCCGGGATGCCGGTTCCGTTTTCTCGGGCTCAACCGCGCGAACCTTCGGGGAGTGCGCGCGTTGCGCGGGCGGAGCGCTTTCGTGACGGACGGGGCTTGCCGTGCCAAGGCCCGGCACTTCCTGTTTGCCCGCAGCAACCTGTGTTTGTACCGGTTTGGGCGCAGGAGCTTGCTCCGGTTCGCCGGGGTGGTTCCCCTGAGGGAGAGCGAGCGCTTCCTTACCGGCCTGCGGGCGGGCACGCCTGCCCGTGCGTTGCACGCAGACAGGCACGGGCAGGCGGTCGGCGTTTTGTTCGCGGGCGTGATCGGCTGGGGAGCGAGGGGCGGGCGTTTCCTTTTCGTATCGTTCCGCCCGGACTTCGACCTGGAGGACGGTCCGGCCGGGTCCGGCGCTGAGG
>CAZNQN010000454.1:0-2692 GCA_964574925.1 uncultured Phycisphaeraceae bacterium
GGACCACCGCCCGCTCCCCCCACGGCGGCCGCGCGGAGCTCCCCTTCGCCGTGTTGATCGTCTCCGACAGCGGGTGCGGCATGACGCCCGATGTGCAATCGCGCATCTTCGAGCCGTTTTTCACCACCAAGACCCGCGCGTCCCAGCGGGGTCGCGGCATGGGCATGGCCATCGTCTACGCCGCCGTCCGCAACGCGGGCGGCTTCATCCGCCTGGAGAGCGAACCGCTGCGGGGCACGACCTTCCGCGTCTATCTGCCGGTGGCGGAAT
The DNA here is from genome assembly GCA_964574925.1 of uncultured Phycisphaeraceae bacterium. Taxonomy (GTDB): domain Bacteria; phylum Planctomycetota; class Phycisphaerae; order UBA1845; family UBA1845; genus CAZNQN01. The sequence goes on from CAZNQN010000454.1 coordinate 271, forward strand.
CGTCGACGACGGACGAAGACGTCCGGCCTGTACGTCCCCCCCGCACGTCGACCACCCTTCTGCTGCTGGATCCCGATGCCGGCGTCCGCGAGACTGTCACACAGATGCTCGAGCAAGAGGGGTACACGGTGTTGCAGGCGTCCAGCGCCGAGGAAGTGCTCTTCCACCTGGACGCGGATCAGGCCGTGGACCTGCTGCTGGCGGATGCCGAGGCCCTGCGGGATGCGGGGCGAATCCTACACGCGCCGGCACAACAGGACCGCCCCTCTCCACCGGTCGTCCTGCTGACCACCACGGGGTTGGATGCACACGACGACGCCCTGCCGCCGGAACTTCACGTCATCGCCCGGCTCGAGAAACCCTTCGACCCGCACGGGCTGATCCGTATCGTGCGGCAGGCTGTAAGCACGGAGGCGAACCGGGACCATCCCGCCGAACCGCGTCTGTAAGAGCCGGTTGCGAGTCGTGCGGGGCGACGTGCTTTTTTGATCGGAACCGTGAGTACCACGGGTCGCTTAACGGCTGCGGATGCGCGCTTCGGCCAGCATCTGGCGGGCGGTGGCCCATTGCAGCCAGAGCTCGTACCACAAGACGCGGTTCTTCCATCGGCCGTAACGGGCATAACGGCGTTCGATCTGCCGGGCCGTCGGTCGCCGGCGGTGATGGTACGTTTCCCGCACGTGGGCGATGGTGGCGGTGTCGATCGTGAGGCGGTCGCTGCGTCCCAAAAACCCCAGCAGGGCATGAGCGGTCGCCGGGCCAACGCCGCGGACCGACCGCAAACGCTCGAGCAAATCGTCGGTGGAGACGTCCGGACAGCGGGCCATCGCGTCGAGTTCCTCCGGATCGAATCGTCCCGCGCACACATCCCGGCAGAGGGCGAGGATGGATTCCGCCCGGTATCCCACGCGGCAGACGTCCACCAGATACCGCCTTCCCGCGCGGAGGATCTCCTCCGGCGTGGGCCAGGCGTGCAGGTTGCGGAAGTGGGGGAAGATCGGACCGAGCTGGGCGATCCGGTTGATCATCTTCACCGCCTGGTTCCAGTTGACGTTGGTGCCGCAGATGGCCTTGAGGATGTTCTCCGTCATCGACGCGCAGCGGAGGAGGCGACCGGCGCCGATCTTCGGCAGCACGTGCAGCGTCGGATGGGCGGCACACGTTTCGTAGAAGCCGGACAGATCGTCGTCGAGGCGAAGGGCGATGCGCAGGCGGTCGGCGATGCGGGTCACGTCTTTCCGGTCCACCTCGGCGCCGTCCACGACGGCGCGCAGCCGGGCCAGGCGTCCGCGGGCGGCCTGCTCGACCACCGAGACGCGGAAGACGCGGGAACCGTCCCGCTCGATGACCTGGAAGCATCGCCCGCCCTCGCACCAGCTCATGGGAGCGCACTCGTGCCAACCGTGGGAGAGCACGGTGGCCTTGAGCGAGAATGGCCTTTTCGTGGTCAGCGTGACGGTTTTTCGTTGCATGGGGGGCCTTTTCGCGGACGGCGGGGCGGCGTCCGGTTGCCCCGCCGGGCGGGTCACTATCGAGAGGGCGGCGATCCTCGTCAACGGGGCCGCTTGGCGGAGTGGAAAGGGGGGTCGGGAAGGGGGTGAAAGCGGAGCGTTTCCGGGGCCGATCCGACCGCTCGCCGCTCCGTAACATGTCATTGACAGGTGGAAACGTTTCGTAACGTCGTACGGGGCAGGAAGTTGCGCCTGGCGTCCGATAATGGGTCATGGAAAAACAGGATGAGCCACAATATGTAGTGCTTTTTGCTTGACAACCGCCGATATAGGGGTCAGAATGAATAATGCCCCGATAACGCCGCCCGGTGGAGGAATCCTGGGACGGAGCGGTCGGGCGTCATGTGGAACGGGATTCATCGCAAGGATCATCAGCCCGGTCGCAACCGACCGGTGGAGGCGCAGCCGATGGCGGACGTGGTGACGACAGATCAGGGCGCGGGAGTCAAGGACGACTCGCAGGAGTCGAGGCTTGGACTGTCTCCCAACGCGGTGCGCGTGCTGCGGGCGCGGTACTTGAAGAAGGATGAACAGGGTCGGTGTGTCGAAGCGCCGCGCGATCTGTTCCGGCGGGTTGCCAGAGCGATTGCCGATGCCGAACGGATCTACGACGCCGACCCCGAGCGCCGCAGCGAGTGGGAGGAGCGGTTCTACCGGTTGATGGTCAACCGGGCGTTCATGCCCAACAGCCCGACGCTGATGAACGCCGGGCGGGAGATGGGCATGCTCAGCGCCTGCTTCGTGCTCCCCGTCGGGGACAGCATCGACGAGATCTTCGATGCGATCAAATACACCGCCCTGATCCAAAAGGCCGGCGGCGGAACCGGCTTCGCGTTCGACGAGCTGCGCCCCACCGGCGACTATATCAGCAGCTCCGGCGGCACCACCAGCGGGCCGATCTCCTTCTGGCG
>CAZNQN010000455.1:0-2691 GCA_964574925.1 uncultured Phycisphaeraceae bacterium
CTTCCGAGACGCTCTCTTCGTCCCGGTCGGAGGCGACGAGGTGGCAGGCGAGTTCCATCACCGCCAGTTCATGGCGACAGGCGGGGCAGTGGACGCAGTGGGCCTTCAGCTCCGTGCGCAGCGAGGCCGACAGTTCCCCGTCCAGATAAGCGTCGAACAGTTGTCGCGCGTCTTCGCAGCGCATCGTTGCGCGTTCCCTGGCCGGAGTCGGTTCCGCCGTCTCCCGCGGGCGGAGCTCCGCTCCCGTTGCTTTTACCCGCCGAGGGCGGAGATGTTGCGGTCGACCGCCCCGCCGTCCCGTACTTCTTCGAGCAGCAGATCCCGCAGTCGGTGTCGGGCGCGGTGCAGATGGCTTTTCACCGTCGCCACCGGCACGTCGAGAATCCGGGCGATGTCCTGACAACTGTACTCGTGCCGATAAAACAGCACCAAGGCGGCCCGCTGCGGCGGTGAGAGTCGGTCCACCATCTCCCAGACCTTTCCGCGCAGGCGGGCGGTCTCCGCCGATTCGACGAGGCTGGCGGCGCTGGTCGATTCCAACTGCGGAAGGCGGGCGAAATCCACGTCCCCCGTGACCGCCTTTTTCCGCCGCAGATGATTCAGCGCGACCCGGTAGGCGATGGTGAACAGCCAGGTGCTGAAGCGGTACTGCGGGGAGAACGATTTCAGGGAGGCGAACGCCTTGAGGAACGCCTCCTGGCAGACTTCCTCCGCATCGTGATGATGATGGACCATGCGGCGGATGAAGGCGTACAGACGATCTTGATGGGCTTCGATCAGCTCGCGCAGCGCCGCCTCCTCCCCCGCGCGGGCGCGGGCGATGAGCCGCCGCTCACGGGCATGAGCGTCGTTGTCGCTGTTGCGGGCCACGTGGCTCCCTTTCCTGCCTGCCGCTGGATTATACGCGAATCGGGGGCGGCGTGTTGCGGCCGCCCCGCCTCCCCGTAGAATCGACCGGGACGCCTCCGTCTCGCCACCGGAACCCCTGCATTATACGTAACGTTCGATATATCAACAAGTTATGAAAAAGAAGCCGCCGTCCGATAACACGATCTGCCGCAATCGCAAGGCCTCCCACCGCTTCGAGATTCTCGAAAAGATCGAGTGCGGCATCCAGCTTACCGGCACGGAGGTCAAGAGCCTGCGGCAGGGGGGGGCGTCCATCGAGGAGGCGTATGCCCGCATCGAGGACGGCGAGCTCTGGCTGGTCGGTGCCCATATCGCCCCCTACCGGTTCGGGCACGTGGGCAGCCACGAGCCGACCCGGCGGCGGAAACTGCTCGTCCACGCCCGCGAGCTGCGCAAGCTCCGCCAGCGGGTCGAGCAGAAGGGCTTCACCCTGATCCCGCTGGCGATGTACTTCAACGAGCGGGGTATCGCCAAGGTGATGCTGGCCGTCGTCCGCGGCAAGCGGCTTACCGACAAACGCGAGGATCTCAAGACCCGCGACCACCAGCGGGAGATCGAACGGGCCATGCGGCGGAGACGATGACCCGATCGGGACGGTTCCCGGACACCATCGGAATGCGATAAGATGGGTCAGGCAAGCTTGAGGGCACCGCGCCCGGGATCCTGAAGAATCCCACTGTTGGGAAACCGGGCCGGGCGCAACAGGAGGGCATGGCGGATGTATGAGGGGAAACGGCGGGCGGCCCTGCTGATCCTGGCCGTCTGGTGCGGCGGATGCCCCTTCGAGGGGGGTTTGGACACGGGCGGATTCGGCGATGGGGAGTTCGTCCCCGATGACGTCCCGCAGACCTTCTATGTGTCTCCGTCGGGCGACGATGCCGCGGACGGGCTCTCGGTGGAGACCGCCTTCAAGACCGTCACCCGGGCCGTCCTCTCCCTCGGACCGGGTGATACGCTCCTCCTCCAGCCGGGCACCTATGCGGAGGAGGTGAGCACCGAGGTGAAAAGCACCTCGACGGCCCCGGTCACGATTGTCGGCGACGGTGACGGCGTCGTCTTCGACGGACAACGAACGCGCGGGGTGGGTTTCTGGTGCAACGAGTGTGCCCACGTGACGATCGAGAACATCACCTTCCGCGACTACACCGACGTCGGCCTGATCGTGACGCTCAGCGAAGACGTCACCCTGCGCAACCTGACGGTGCACGGCAACGGGTTCGCCGCCAAGATGAGCTGGGTCGAGGGGTACGGGATGCACGTGGAGGATTCCAGCGGCGTGGTGATCGAAGGGTGCGAGGCCTTCGACAACGGCCCGAATCCGCAGGTCCTGGACCGCTGGCTGGGCACCGGCATCGACACCTTCAACCTCCGCGATTCCGTCATCCGCAACAACCGCTCCCACGACAACACCGGCGGCGGACTGCTCGTCGAGGACAGCACCAACGTCCTGGTGGAAAACAACGAGCTGACCGACAACGACCTCGACGCGACGGTGGAGCAGTGGTGGGACGGGGCCGTGTGGGTCGACGGCGGACACGACATCACCCTGCGCGGCAACGTGATCACCGGCAACATCGGTCCCGGCATCCAGCTCAGCGACGAGGAGTTGCAGAACCCCAGCGGATACGTGCTGGAAGGCAACACGGTGACCGGCAACCTCTACGGCGTCTACATCTGGAACTTCGGCACGTCGGACGTGCCGGCGAAGGAGATCATCGACATCCGCGACGACAATCAGATCGACGGCAACAGCATCCTGGACTTCTGGATCGTGCCGTTCAA
>CAZNQN010000456.1:0-2218 GCA_964574925.1 uncultured Phycisphaeraceae bacterium
CGGGCGGCACCCTATGTCCTGCGGCATCTGATCAATCGCGGCCAGGGGGCGGCGCTGCAAACCGGCATCACCTTCGCCCTTCAACGCGGCGCGCGATACATCGTCACCTTCGACGCCGACGGACAGCACCGGGTCGAGGACATCGCCGCCCTGCTGGAACCGATCGTGCGCGGCGAATGCGAGATTACCCTGGGCTCGCGTTTTCTGGGCGATCCCTCGGCCATGCCGGCCTCCCGACGGCGGTTGCTGTATCTGGCCGTGTGGTTCACGCGGATCGTCAACCGGGTGCCCGTCACCGACGCGCACAACGGCTTGCGGGCGTTCTCCCGCCGGGCGGCCGAGCGGATCGACATCACCCTGGACCGCATGGCCCATGCCAGCGAACTGCTCGATCAGATCCGCCATTCGGGCCTGGCCTTCCGCGAGGTGCCGGTCACCGTGCGATACACCGATTACTCGCTGCGCAAAGGGCAGACGTCACGCAACGCGCTGCATATCGCGGTGCAGTACATCCTGGGGAGGGTGCTGCAATGATCCAGAATCCGTTCCAGGTCGTGGCCCTGACGGCGGTGGCCGTCCTGTTCCTGTTGACCCTCGCCGCCGCCTGGCGGGGGTGGATCAGCAAACGGGACGGCGTGCTCTGGTCGATCGTGTGGGTGGCGGCCGCGGCGGCGCTGATCTTCCCGAAACTCACCAGCATCATCGCCAGGGCCTTGGGCATCGGCCGCGGTGCCGACCTGCTGCTGTACTGCTCGGTGGTCGTGATGATGGTCGGATTCCTGATGGTCTACGTGCGGTTGCGCCGGTTGCGACGGGACATGACGCTGCTGGTCAGGCAACTGGCGCTGCGCGACGCCCACATCGAGGAACCGAAAACACCGCCCGCCGAGGACGAAAAACGAGAGCGGTCCGGTTCGTAAACAAGCCCTTTCTACCGAACGGTCCGCTCAGCCTGCACTCCGCAACGTGGAATGCTCTCCGCATCGGAGATCAGAAACTCCTTCGCCACAGGCTTGAAACCTGCGTGATGCAGCGGGGCGCCGCCCGTATCCAACGAAGAAAGGACCACGATCTATTCGAGAAATGCTCCCTGCGCAACTCGACGTCAGGCCCGCTCCCTCACGGTCGCGGCTCAGTTCCACCGACGCCGATCCATCGACGGTCGCCATGCCGTCCGCCATCTGCGCCCGGATTCGCAAGGGACGTTCTCACTCTAATTGACGATACGTTTCCAGCTTCCGGCGGCGATGGTCATCCGTCGCTGCGCCTCGAAGGCCGGCGGCGGATTCTCGATGAAAATCGTGTCGTAGGCGAGATGGATCGACTTGGGATCGGGCGTCTTGGTCAGCGACGCCGCCAGCAGCACCCCCTTGACGGACGGATTCGCCCCCAGCACCAGCGCGCCGCTTGCATAGATCAGTCCTTTCAATTCAGAGGGGTAGACATCGAGCGTATCCGTGTCCGACATGCCTTGAAAGGGCGACGCCGGCGGGTTGTAGTTGACGCCCGTTGCGCTTTCATCCAGCGGGATCGTCCGGTCGTGCGAGAGATTCAACCCCCCCTGGACGAGCAGGATCGGATAGTTGGCAACGGCCGCGTCCCAGTAGAGGGATCCGCGCACCGTGACCGTCGTCGCATTGAGCACCACCAGCGTCCCTTCGATGCGGGCATCCTCGACAGTCAGCGAATTGTTCATCGCATCGATGACGTAGACCCCGTTCGGATCGGTCGCTCCCGTCCCGAACGGGTTCCACGTGGGACTGAGGACGACATGGCTGATGGTCGGACCGTTCACCGTAAGCGGCAGATCGGCAAGCGGGACGGGCGTACCGAGAGCGGCATAGGCATCGAAGACGGCGACGGGATCGGGCATCGTTCGGGGCGGCACGCCGACCGTTGTCGATTTCAGATACGCGTTGGAAGAACCGGAGATGCTGTTGACGGCTTCCACATCGGCATCGATCACCGATCCACTCTCGTTGACGGTGTCGTTGGAACTGATGAGGTGGTCGCTGAGCAGGGAAACGGAATCGAGATACATCAGACCGTCCGTATGAAAAGACGATTCCAGCGACGACACGCCGCGCGGCGCTTCCGGCTCCAGGCGGACCTCCAGGGCGAAGCGGGCGTTTCCCACCAGGCCGATGCCCGTCAGAATCACCGGATCGGCGTCGGAGTTCGCCAGAACGCCGTCCACCGGATCGACGCCGGTCAGCGT
>CAZNQN010000456.1:2228-2689 GCA_964574925.1 uncultured Phycisphaeraceae bacterium
AGCGTATATTGACCGGAAGCGAACGCCTGCGGGTTCAGCCAGGTGCCGTCGGGAAGCGTCGTGCGCCAGTTGCGGTCAGTGGCGATGCGCTGGAGGCCCACTTCGACGGCTGACAGCGCATAGACGCGGGCCTCGGCCAGGTCCGACACCTCCGCCGTCGCCCGCCGCTCGATGCGGGAAACCATCAGCACCGAAAGACCGATGATCGTCACCAGCACCGAGACGGCCAGCACGGCGAAGTAGAGGCTCCCCCGCCGGCGGAACGACCGCTCCCTTCTTCGTCCGGGCGCATTCACACGCGCCCCGTTCGCCGCCATACTGCTTCGGACACGGTTCGAAACTGTATCGGCGCCGTTGACTCGCTGGAGGCGAACGGCGTGCCGCAAGATCGCGCGGGCTGAAGCCCGCGGCTCAGAAGATGAGAGCGAAGAACGCTCGCATGCTCCCGGACGGTCTGTCAC
>CAZNQN010000457.1:0-2675 GCA_964574925.1 uncultured Phycisphaeraceae bacterium
GCCGGATACCGCGCGCTGGGCGATGTCGTCGGTCTGCCACCCAACCGCCGAAAGCACCCTTCCGTCACCTGCCTCCACCTTGCCCGTTTGACGCTTCGCCTGCCCGGCTGGACCCGCCCCCGCACGTTCCGATCCGACCCGCCGGAAGGATTCCGCCAGGTGACCGAGGGCGAAAGGGATCGCACGCGGTTTCTGCGGGCCGGGATGGTCCGCCGGATTCCCCTCCTGAGGGAAGAGGTCACGGACGCCTGCCGCCTGCTGAGCGGCGAGGCGGAGGACGTTCCCGGTCTGATCGTCGAACGCTTCGGGCCGGCGCTGGTGATCCACGTGCAACAGCCGCTTCCCCTGACGCGGCGACAACTTGCGCAGGTGGCGCATTGGTATCGTCAATGGCTGCCCGTTCGGAGCGTTTGCGTCTACCACGTTCCCCGGGGTTCATCGGGCATGAAGCCCGGCGATTCCGGAGTGATGCTGCGAACCGTTCTCGGGCGGAAACTCCCCGACGAGATCATCGTGTCGGAGAACGGGCTGCGCTTCGCGGTGCGGATTCGAGAGACGACCGCGGTGGGTCTGTATCCCAGCCATCGGGAGAACCGCGCACGGGTGCGTGCCCTGGCGGCGGGGAGGGAGGTGTTGAACCTGTTCGCCTACACGTGCGGCTTTTCCGTGGCGGCGGCGATGGGGGGAGCCGACCGCGTCGTCAGTGTGGATCTGTCCGCCGCACACCTGGAGTGGGGGAAACACAACTTCGAACTGAACGGGCTCGACCCCGGCCCGCACGCTTTTCTTTCCTCCGACGCGCTGGACTATCTCAAGCGGGCCGCCCGGCGGGGCGAATCCTTCGACCTGATCGTTCTCGATCCGCCCACGTTCGCCCACGGGCGACGGCGGGGGAAGGATTTTTCCGTGTCGCGCGATCTCGCGGAGCTGGTGACCGGCGCCGTCCGCCTGCTTCGCCCGAACGGCATGATGCTGGTGTCCACCAACTATCGCCGCATGAGTTTCGACGGTCTGCGGCGTCACATCCGCCGGGGCGCCGCCGGCCGCCGCATCAAGAAGATGCAATTCGTGCCGCTCCCGCCCGACTACGCAGTCGATCCCGACCACGCCAAGAGCGTAATCGTACATTTTGCATGATGTGACATCGACCGCCTTGCGGTCTGTGGCAGGAATCCATCCGGCAGTCGTTCCGCTACCGACGCGCAAAAGCCGCGAACAATGACGGGCCTATTTTGATTGTGGCGGCGGCTCGCACGCACAGCCACCGGGGCTATTGCAGGTACATACGAATTCCGGCGTGCGATCGGTTCCACAGATGACGCGATGGCCGCCGTCGGTCACGCGGCAGCCGCTCTGTGTCTCGCAGCAACAGTGTCCGCAGGCGTCATTTACACAGCACGTTTCGCGAAGAGATGCGCCGGCGGAATCGCCGGGGAGAAGCCCGCTCCGATAGACGAGCCGGATCGACGCCATCCGCTGCCTTGCCATCAGACGCAATGCCCGTTTGACGGGCTGACGGAGGTGATCCGTTGATTCGGAGGAGACAAGCCTAGCACCGATCAAATCCTTTTTATCATAGAACAGCCACACGATGCCGTCGCCCAGATCGACGATGACGGCGGCTTCGGCCGTAAGACCGGGTGTCAAGTCCTTTTGAGCGAGTGCGGCCGTTCCCAGGGGCAAACCGTCCAGGTTCACGCGGCGGTTTTCATGCCCGAGGTCCTTGGCGACGGCGCGCAGTCCGTCGGTTGTTCCCCAGACGGCGACGGCCGCGCCGGACCGCCGCGCCCGCCCGGCCGGTCGGAACGGGTGGTCTCCTTCCTTGACGAGCACCGATTCGTGCAGGTGTCGGTCGCCGTCGCGGACCTGGACCAGCGCCAGCGAACCGCGATTGGCGGCCGCTTTCAGGAACCGACCCGCCAACGTGACGGGGTTGTCCGTGGGATAGATGGAGATGTCGGTGACGGTCTGCTTGACCTCGCGCGGCGGGATGTGTGTCGGCGGCGCCGCCTGTGCGACAAATCCGTGGCTCACCAGAAAGACCCCGGCGCAAAGGATCCTTACCATCCTCACTTTCATGGGAAGTGCCTCCTTTCGGAATGAAACGGTGGTGGGTGCATGACCCCGTCGATCCGTTGGGCTTCGTTCCGCCCCGCAGACCGCATCCGCCTAACGGTGTATCGGAAAGTTTATGCTTCCAGTCCGATCATCGTCAAGAACTATTTTTTGATTCACTCGATTCGGCCCCACTCCTGAAAAGCCGCACTTCAAGGCTCCAAGGCGTTTTCGTGAAAAGGTGCTACAGCGACCGCCCCCCCTTGGGCCGGGCCTGCCTTGTCAGGCGTAGCCCTACGCCTTGCTCAGTTCGATGCGGGTGGGGGCGCCGTCGATCTTCACCTCGGTGTGGGGGGCGGAATCGGGGAGGGGATCGTTGCAGAGTTCGACCGCGAGCGTTTCGCGGGCGATGTGATCGCCGAAGGCTTCCACCGCCGCCCGGACCGGCTCGGATTCCGTCGCGATGCGGAGGCGGATGCGGTCGGCGATGTCCAGACCCGCCTGCTTGCGCAGGTTCTGGATGTTGCGGATCAGGTCGCGGGCGAGCCCCTCCTGTTTCAGCTCCGGCGTGACGCGGGTATCCAGCAGGACGACGGTGGGGCCTTCACTCGCTCCCGCCC
>CAZNQN010000458.1:0-2673 GCA_964574925.1 uncultured Phycisphaeraceae bacterium
GACCGACAAGGGCAATCGGGTCGATCCACGTCGGCGTTTCGCCCCACTCGACGGCCTGGGCATGTCCCGTCAGCAGGCCCGCCACCGTGGCCAGCACCACGCCCTGCCACGCGAAGAAGATGAACCAGGAGAGCTTGACGCTCAGCACCCGTCGCAGCGTCAGCCGCGGCACCGCCCAGTGCAACGCCCCCAGAAAGGCGTTGGCGAGAAACCCGTAGGCCACCCCGTTGGTGTGCACCATCCGCCACCGCCCCGGCGAGAACAACTCCACCTGCGGTACGGGGTAGAGATGAAGAAACTGAAGGGAGAACAAGAATCCCGCCAGCATCGCCACCAGCAGGTATGCCAGCGCCGCCACCAGGTGCCACAGCGCCAATCGGGACAGCACGAGCTCTTCCGTCGTCGGCACCGGCGCCGCGCCGGCCGATTCGCTTCCAGCAGCCGCCTGCGTCATCTATTCGTCTTCCTCAAACTCGCCTTCCTCGAACGTCTCGCCCGCCGGGGTCTCCTCCACCTGCGGCAGCGGCACCCACGGCTCGTCCGGGCCTAGAATCTTCTGGCGCCGGTCCCGCACCGCGAACTCGCCCGGAACCAATCGCGCGGGACGCTGGAGGATCAGGCTCTGCACGTAATACGCCAGCGCCCACAGATCCGAGGGCTGGACCAGCGGGATGTCCGGATGCTTGGTGCTGGGGATCTCCATCGAATCGACCCAGGTGGGCATGGCCGTCCCCGTGATCCCCGCCGCGATCGAACGGTACAGATCGTCCACCGCCGCCCCCGAGCGGACGAAATCCCGCGTAAAGTCGGGCGGATAGATCAACTCGCCGTCGGCGTTGACCTTCCCCTGCGACTGGCGGAGGTTGGGACGGAACCCTTCCCGCGGTTCGCTCTCGAACTCCACCAGGTACTCGTTGATCTTCTCCTCCGACACGTAGGCGGGATGACAGGACCAGCAGGCGGCGAAACCGTGGTAGACCTTCTCGCCGCGGGCGATCGCCTCCGACTTGTCTTCCAGCGCGCGGTAGGGATCGTCCACCTTGGGAATGGGCGAGGCGGGCGATTGTTCCTTCCATTTCGGCGAGAAGGTCTTGAGGTAGGCGATCAGCGCGGTGACCGTCCGCGCCGGCAGCATGTCCCAGCCGGGCATGGCGCTGCCTTTGAGCCCGCGGGTGATGGTGCGGCGAAGATCCTCGTCCGTCGGCAGCAGCCCCGCCCGCGTGGAGCTGAACTTGAACCGCCCCGTGGTGAAGTTCCGCGGACGCGGAGAGAGGAACCGCGCCGCCGGTCCGTTGCCGTCGCCCTTCTCGCCGTGGCAACCGATACAGTAGGTCCGATAGGCCGCCCGGCCCTCCTCCACCAGCGTGGTCTGGATGCTTTTCTGGAAGCCGAACTCCGCCGCCTTGGAGGTGTCCAGATCCAGCCCGCCCTCCCCGCAACCGGTCGCCGACAGCATCATCGCGCCGACTGTCAGAAGGAACACAGGGACGAAAGCAAGCGGATGCGGAACGACTGCAATCCTCGAACCAACGCGCACGTCCCGAAAACCCGAGCCGCAGGCTTGAGCCCGCGCGATCCTCCGCCGCGCGGAACCGCCCGCACAGAAAGCTCTTGCAGATGCTTCCCATCGCACGACCGCCGCCCGTCCGCCTCGTCTCACCGCCCGCCCTCCTCTGCGTATTCGGCCGGGGGAATGTACCGACCCCACTGATCGACGAGCAGCAAGGTCCATCCGAACACCAGGTGAGTCAGCACGGCCACGAGGACCGGAATCCGTTCCACGATCCACCGCCCGCCGATCAGCGCCGGTTGCAGCCAGTAGAGCACGCCGTAGAAGTTGATCAGCCAGACGCCGATCGCCAGGACGCTGGCCACCAGAAACCGCACACCGAACGAGGAACGGGAGAAGTAGCGGCTCAGGATCAGATGGAAAGGGATCCCGCCGATCATGCCGGTGCCGAGGTAGAGACAGCACCCGGCCGCCAGCGTGAAACTGTTCTCCAGGCTCAGCGCCCGTTCGCCCAGCGGAAACGTCAGGTAGACGCGAATCAGCTCAAGGGGATGCTTTCCGAACATCAAGGCGCCGACGACGTTGAACAGCAGGCTCGACGCCGCCCCGATCAGCCCCAGCACCATGCCCGCCAGCACATGGTACGTGGTGTAATAGGTCCGCGGAGGCCAGGCGCGTTCCTTGCGCCGCCCGATGCGGTCCACCTCCGCCTCCAGCTCCGCGAGGCGGTTGCGCAACCGCTCGATCTCCGCGAGCCTCTCGTCTTCGACCATTTCGCCCCTTCTTCGGTGCGCGCAGATGCTCGACCGACGGACGCATACGACTGAACGGGAAGGAGACGAACCCGCGCCGGTCACACCTCCCCACCCGCCGGGATCGGCAGACGAAGGGTCGATCCATCACCCCGATCCCGGTGATCGCTCCGTTACTCTACAAACGCGCTACCCTTTCTTCCAGAACTTTTTCCGCCCGACTTCCAGCCCGCCGGCTCTCGCGGGGACGTAGCAATTCCTGTTCCATCCACGACCCACGCTGCCCATACCGCTCCCCGTGCCGAAAACGCCTTCACCCGCCACGCACGCTCACTGCGGAATTCGCCCCTTCCCCCAAACCGTTGCGCGAAATGCCGCTCCCGAACTTTTCACAGCATGAACCTTCGCCCC
>CAZNQN010000459.1:0-2672 GCA_964574925.1 uncultured Phycisphaeraceae bacterium
GGGCCGAGAATCCACCGCCTTCCGTCCGCCGCGCAGTTCCGATCGCTTTCCCTGTTCGTCCGTTCCGAAACGGCATCCTCGCACGGGACATAGGCACCATCCTTTCTGGCGGGGGACCTTCTCCGCTGCCGGACCGCTCGCCCGGCCGACGTCCCCCGCCGGCTTGACCTTCCGAACCTTGTTCTACTCCACCACCGGGTTGGATGCACCCCCGGCTGAATGGTTCCCCACGGATTCGTCACGAACAGGAAACGAGAAGGAACCTGACGATGGTCCGGGAATCCGACCATCCACGGCGACATGGAATCCGCGCCCGGTGGGGATCGCTCCGTCGCGCGGGCTTGCTCGGTATGCGTTTCAATTCGCTATTTGTCATTCGACGTCCGTTTTCCCGCTCCCTCACCTGTCTGCGTGCGCGCCGCACGCCTGCCTGTGCATCGAACGCGGAGAGGGACACGCAGGCGGTCGCGGTTCACTTTGGGCCGCTCCCTCACGGTCGCGGCTCGGATCCGGGACTCGAAGGAGATGCAAACGGCAGCGAAACGGGCACCGTCGCGGATTGATTCCGGATGCCTACGGGCGGGTGATGCGTTCCTTGCCGTCCATATAGGGGCGCAGGACCTCGGGGATGGTGACGGAGCCGTCGGGGTTCTGATTCAGCTCCAGCAACGGAATGAGAATGCGGGGGGAGGCGATGACGGTGTTGTTGAGCGTGTGGCAATAATGGACCCGCTTGGCCCCGTCGCGGTAACGCATCTTCAACCGCCGCGCCTGGAACTCGTAGAAGCGGGAGGCGGAATGCGTCTCTCCATAGCTATTGCGCGACGGCATCCAGGTTTCGATGTCGAACTTCTCCACCTGCCCCATGCCCAGGTCGCCGGTACAGACCCGCACCACGCGGTAGGGCAGCTTCAACGCCTGCATCACCTCCTCGGCGTTGCGAAGAATTTCCTCGTGGAACCGTTTGCTCTCCTCCACGTCGTTGCGACAGACGACCACCTGTTCGACCTTGTCGAAATAGTGGATGCGGTAGAGCCCGTGGGTGTCCTTGCCGGCCGCTCCCGCCTCCCGCCGGAAACAGGGGCTGGTGGCGCACATTCTGATCGGCAGGTCGGATTCCCGCAGGATTTCCTCGGCATGAAGGGCGGTCAGAGGCACCTCGGCCGTGCCCACCAGCGACTTGCCGTCCCGCTCGCACAGGTACGCCTGGTCCCGCCCGGTGGGGAAGTAGCCCGTGCCGTACATGATCTCCTCGCGGACGAGCACCGGCACCACCACGGGCGTATACCCCCGCCGGACCATCATTTCCTGGGCGAAGCGCAGAACGGCCTGGTGCAGCAACGCGCCGTCGCCCTTGAGCAGGTAGTTCCGCGTACCGGCCAGCTTCACTCCCCGCTCGATGTCCAAAATGCCCAGCTCGGTCCCCAGTTGCACATGATCCCGCAGGGGAAAATCGAAGGAGGGGACCTCACCCACCCGTCGAAGTTCGACGTTGTCGTGTTCGTCCTTGCCGACGGGGACGCCGGGGTCGGGCGGCTGGGGGATGGTGAGCATCAGCCGCTCGAACTCCTCCAGGACGGGGCCCTCCTCGTCCTCCAGGGCCTTGATCCGCGGCTTGAGCTCCGCCAGTTCGGTCTGGAGACGGTCGGCCTCCTCCCGGATCCGGTCCTCGGTCTTTCCCGCCTCCAGCGCCTTTCGATACGCCGGCGAGCGCGGATTGCGAAGCAATCCCACGAGCTGCCCGCTTTCCCGCACTTTCGTGCGCAGGGCGTCGAGCTGTTGCTGAAGCTCGCGCCGGCGACGGTCCACTTCCAGCAGACGATCCACGTCGCAGTCGATGCGTTTGTCGATCGCCCCCTGTTTGACCCGCTCGGCGTTTTCTCGAATGAACTTGATGTCGAGCATGGAACTCCGTTTTCCGTCCGAATCCGGATGTTCACCCTGTCGGTGCGGCCCCTTCGAAGGACATCGCTTCCACGACAGCGTCTCTTCCGCTCGCGTGCGCGACAGCGAATCCCGTCATCGAAACCGAACCCGAGCCGCGGACTTCAGCCCGCGCGATTCCGCACTGAACGAACATCCCTCCGCTTTCCAGGTCTTTCTTCGGTGCTCCGTCCGCTCTCTCACCTGTCTGCGTACAACGCCGGCCCGTGTGTCCAACGCAGACAGGCGGTCGCGGCTCTGCTCCGGCGGTCACAGCTCTGTTCGACGGTCGCGGCTCTGCTGTTTTTCTTTCCGAACGGCGGTTGCGGATCGGTTTCCCACCCTAGCTCGCACGTTCGTAACGGATTTCCATGACCTTGAATTCGTCGCCCTGTGGCGGCTTGATGTACATTTCCATCGTATGGCGGTTTCGGTCCTGGAGCGTGATGACCGATCGTTTGCGGATCGTCCCGCCGCTCTGCGGATCGCTCATCTCCCCGATCATCGTCCAGACCGTCCCCGAGGCGTCCACCTCGCCCCGATCGATCTGCATGACGCAACTGGCGTTGTCGATCCAGAACCCTTCGTACCGTTGCTCCACCGGGTTGTAGCCCCAGAAGCCGCGCCCCTCGAAACCGGGAAACGGGCCGTTCGCCGCGTCGCCCCGGTAGACCTGCTTGAGATACCGCCCGCCCAGATCGAGCGTGTTGGTCATCACGCCGGTGGAGACGTGGGGCTCGCCCGGTCCC
>CAZNQN010000460.1:0-1217 GCA_964574925.1 uncultured Phycisphaeraceae bacterium
TCCGTCACCGCCGTCTGCGCCAGCGGGTCCACCTGCTCGTCGAGTTCCTCATCGTCGAAGACGTTGACGCCGACGGAGGGCACCACGGTATCGCCCTTGGCTTTTTCCGCCGCGGCCGTTCCACCGGCGGTTGCCCCCGCCGTGCCGCTCGCCGTCGCCTCGGCCGTGTCCATCCCCGTCCCGCCGGCCGTACCGCCCAGGTCCGTCCCCTCCAGCGAGATGAAGTCGCTGCCCGTGCCGGACAGCTCGATACCGGCGCCGGTGTCCTCCTCCACCGGTTCCAGGAGGATCTCCGCGCTGCCCGACGCGCTCGGATCCCCGCCGCCGCTTTCCCCCGCGCCGCCGGAGGAACCGCCGACCTCACCGGCCAGCTTGTCCACTTCCTCCACCTTGTAGTTGAACGTCCCGGCGTCGCGGAACTCCCGCAGCTTGCCCGCGCGGACGAGGTTTTTCAGCTCGTCTTCCGAAATCCCCAGTTTCGAGGTCGCCTCTTCGAGGGAATAGAACATCTTCGACATTGGTTCACGCCTCCGCGCCGTGGGCCCGCGCCCGCGTCACGGCATCTCGTTCTCGCTGGATTGCAACTTGTACTGTCGCTGTTCCTCGATCATCGTCTCCACCGCGTCGGGCGGCAATCCACACGTATTATAGTTCTCCAGATAGCGATCATATCGCCACGTCCGCGCACCCGCCAGCCGCAGACACCCCTTCTGCGGAAGATACTCGTAGACCCACAGCGTCATCGCGTCCACGTCCACCAGGTACACGCCGTAACTGCCCTTGGAAAGCTGACCGGAAAAGGCGAAGATCCCGCGTGCTCCCCCCGCCGACACCGGCTGGGCCAGCGCCGACGATACCGATCCCGCCCCGTTCCCGCGAATCGTCAGTTGCACGGCGATGACGACCAGGGCGGCGGCGATGATCCACCATACCGGATGGGGCGTTGATCCGACGCGCGATGCCATTGGTCTTCGATCCTCCCGGCCCGGCGCAGGTGCCGACCGGAACCCGGAACCCCCGCGCCGCGCGCGGCGGACGGACGTCCCGACAGGTTGGAAACCGCCCTCCTGGCCCCGGACGCCCCGAACCGTCCGGCTCGTCTCCGTTCAGCGCCGAATGGGCGGCATGCAGAGGGAAAAACCCGCCCACCGGTCCGGGGGGAGCGGGCATTATACCCGCCCCTTTCTCCCGAACAAGAAACACGTCCGCGGCCACGA
>CAZNQN010000460.1:1227-2671 GCA_964574925.1 uncultured Phycisphaeraceae bacterium
TGGTGGAAGTGCCCCGAAGGGAACTGGGAGAGACCCGTCCCCTCGGCCGGGCCTATGCGATCCTGGCCGGTCCGGCCGGAAGCGTCGCCGGCACCGCGCCGGAGCCCGCGCCGCCCCCCCTCGCGCTCCCGGGGCTCCCAGCACACCCCCCCCCCCCCCGCGGCCACGAACGCCCCACCGGCTCAGCCAACCTCTACTCAAGCCCCCCTCCGCGAGGCGAAGAATTTGCAAATCTCCTTTGCCGAGTCCCCGCCCACGCCCTATATTCAAGTGTCGGGTTGACGCGATGCAGGGGGATTGCGGGCAGCAGCGAGGGGAACGCCACCCGTCCGCACCGGCTGCCTTCCGGAGGGTTCCCACCCGTTCATCCGGGTGGAAACGGGCATCAGGATCCGATAACGGCCGCGGGGCGAAACCGGGAACAGGGGGGAAATCGGCTCCCACCGGGCGATCGAACAGCCGCCTCCGTTTTCTGACGACATACAGGGGGTTGCGTCCTGCACCTGGGGGAATCGCAATCCGGGTATTCAACCAGACCAAGGGCTTCTCTCGTTCCGCCGGGCGGACCCGGTCGGAGCGACTCCAGCCCCGCCGCGCGGACCGTCGAAGGGTCTGCGCGTCAAGACCACGAGGACAGAGGTGAACACGATGCAAACGTCCGGACTGACAGGGTGGAGATGTTTTCTTCTGGGTGTGGGGATCGTAGCGGCCGGAGCATCGGCCGTCCCGCCCATGCGCGTCCCGCCGAAGGGCGCTACAGGCTCGGCCGCAGCCGCCGGGGCCACCGCTCCCGCGACCGCCGCCCGCTTGAGCCTGCCGCGCCCCGCTCAGGGTAGCGGCACGCTCTCTGCGATGACGATCACCGGCATCCGCCGCGTCCACCGCGGCGGTGCGGTCGCCGGACCGGCCACCCCGCCCGTCTTCCTCAACGAGTTCGTTCCCCAGAACGGACAATCCGCGCTGATCTGGCAGCCCGGGGTCAACGAACGCATCGCCGAGGATATGGAACTGGCCGACACCAGCGGCCAGATCGCATCCTACAGCTTCGGCGTGGGCGGTCTGGCGACCCCCGGCATGCCCGCCACCTTCCAGGTCCAGTCCGCCCTGTGGACCGGTGATCCCTGCGATCCGACCTCCATGCTCATCCCCGGCACGCAGACCACCACCACCGGACTGCCCAACGATGGTTCCGTCTCCGTCGTCGAGGTCACCTTGACCACCCCGATCTCGCTGCCCCCCCTGGCAGACCCCAATGTCGTCTGGCTCGCGCTGACCATCGACAACCCGGACGTGGGATGGGTGCTCGCCGGCCAGGCGGAGGTCGGGTACTCCCGCGACCTGTTCTCCGAAAACGACGCCGCCCTGGGATGCACGCAACTGTTCTTCGGTGGCGATCCGCTGGCGAACTTCTGGTCCGGCGTCACGGTCCTTGTCTCCTCCCTGC
>CAZNQN010000461.1:0-2657 GCA_964574925.1 uncultured Phycisphaeraceae bacterium
GTACAAGCTGGCCCGCAATCACTGTCTGAACCTCGTGCGGGGTCGGTCGCGGCGGCCTGATCGAGCCGATCTTCCGGCGGCGTCACGAGTGTTCGAGGCTCTGACGGGGCAACTGACGCGCATGGTGCGGCAGGAGGAGGCCCGGCAGGTGGCCGACCTCCTCCAGCGGCTGCCCGAATCCCAGCGGGAGATCCTCCGCCTCCGCTACGTCGAGGGGCTTTCCCGCGGGGAGATCGCGGAGGTGCTGGACCTGCCCGAATCGCGGGTCAAGTCCCGGTTGTTTCAGGGCATGAAACGGCTGCGGGAGCTGGTCGGCGAACTGGGCGGTCCTGAGGCATAGCTCCGCGGAACGGGGAGGAAGCCGCCGGAGCGGGCGCCTCTCCTCGGTCGTGTTTCTTCGTGCGAATCGCCCGGCGGAACAGCCGTTTCCAAAATTTTTTTGCGATCCGTGTGCGTGCCGTTTGCAGGCCCGGTTCTGCGCCGTGATCTTGCGGGCGGGGTGACGCAATCCAGGGGAAACCCCGGTTTTTCGCGGAGAAACGGCGTTTTTGCGGGGCGGGGCGGGGCCGCGGGCGGCCCGCGCGGAGCGGCGGGAAGGTCGTCCGGAGGCGGTCGGACGGCGCGAAAAAGGTGTTTTCGCGGGGGGCGCTATCTCAAGCGGGGTCGGATCGGTTCCGATGACGCCATCGTCGGACACGCGACAGAGAAACGTAAGTGCTTTTTTGGAGAATTGGATGATGGCAACGAGCACACGAGGACGCGGCGGCGTCCGGACACGCACGGGATCGAATCGGTTCGGCTTCACCCGCGGCGGGTGGGGCAAGACCAACACGAAGGGTCGGACGAGCGGCGGGAGCTCGCGCTCCGTGCCGGCGTCCTACAAGACCTTCCACACGACGTTCGCGAACAAGATCAACTCGTTCCGGACGCTGTTCAACCAGACGCAGGGACCGGCCAAGTGCGGTCGACCCAGCCCGACGGTGCTGAACACGTTCGCCAAGTGGGTGAACAAGGGCGCGATCGTCCAGACGGTGACCGCGTCGCAGGTCGCCAAGTGGGCCAAGAGCACCAACAAGAACTTCAACATGCGGAACCCGTCGCCGACGGCGTGCAAGAACGTGCTGTGCGCCAAGTTCGGGAAGAACGCGATCAAGGCCGTCGCCCGCACCAAGACGGGTTCGTTCATGGTCGCGGTGGCCCCGACCGTGGGCGGCAAGCCCTTCTGCCTGCCGAAGAAGTAGCCGCAGCGGAGAGGGCGCGTCCGCGCGCCGAACGGAAAATCATCGAAAGACGGGAAGATCCACGAACGGATCTTCCCGTCTTTTTGCGCGCCGCACGGCGCACCGCACCCTATTCTCCTCCCACGCCCGCGCCGTCCCGGGTTTACAAAAACAGACAATTGCGGCGACTCCATGATCCGGCGCATCCCTCGAACAAAGCTCGCGAAGCTCGAGCCGCTTTTTCTCTCGTTCGATGCGGTCCGGCGTGCGGTGACATCGCGCGGGCGAAAGCCCGCGGCTCGGATCCCCAAAAGAGATGGTCCTGGACCTCGCATGCACGGCGGCCGGTGATCTCCGGCGGAAGCGAGGCGAAGGCGCGCTCCCTTGCGCGTTCATCGTTTTCGATCGTGCCCGGCGTCGAGATTCGGGTTGTTTTCCGCCCTACCGAACGGTTATACTGTGCGCAGCCCCGACGGGTCGGGGTCGATTATCGGCCGTACAATCGAGGGCAGCGCGGTCGAGAAACAACGGGGGGCGTCGCTGGGGCACGGGCGGGAGTTGTACGGGGGCCAGCCGTTTCGTCTTTCGTCAACGCCACCGGCTTCTTTGTGCCTTCCGGACCGGTGTGACAGGCCGCTCATTCATGCGCATACGGTCAAGAAGCGTCCGCAGGGAGGAACGTTGCAGAAGGGGGATCCTATGAAGAGAGGACACGTCGGCACGTGGATCGCGATCGTTTCGGGTGTGTTTTTGAGCGGGGCGGGAACCACTCGGGGCCAGACGGGTGACGGCGCGGGGGGCGGTTTCGACATCGGCACGCGGAACGGCGCCCGGCCGGTGGCGACCTACCGGATGTTTTCGCCGGCGGCGACGGAACCAAGCGCGACGATCCTGCGGGTCGATCGCGCCCAGCTCGAGGAGGCGCGGCGTCTGAACAAGACGTTTCGCGTGGAACGGTTTCCCCTCGATTCCGAAAGGACCGTCGATCTGGAGCTTCGTCCGTTCCGGGTGGTGGGGCCGAGAACGAAGTTCGTCCTCGGGCGCAAAAACGGTCCGGACGTTCCCTTCGACTATGACGCGTCGCGGATCGCGTTCTTCCGCGGCCGGGTGGCGGGACGACCGGGTTCGGACGTTTTTCTCGCCCTCGGGGAGGGGGTCTCGACCGGTTATATCGACCTCGAGCCGGGCGGGGTACGGCACCGGATCTCCTCGAAGGATTCGCAGGGGCGGACGCTGGCGGCGGGTCGGATATCGGTCTTTCCGACGCACGGCGGTCCGGGCGGGTTGCCGCCGGGGGTGCCCGTCTGCGGCGTGGCGGGCAATCGGGTGCTCTATCGCGGCGAGTACGTCGAATCTCCGGTGCCGAACGTCGGCGCCGCTCAGCCGGCGGTGACCGGGTCCACCGTGGGGCTGCGCCATCTGGAGCTGGCGGTGGAG
>CAZNQN010000462.1:0-2352 GCA_964574925.1 uncultured Phycisphaeraceae bacterium
ACCGCCAACAACCCGATGGGCGTCCATCACGCCTGGGGACGGACCTACAAGGACATCTACCAGCGATACCAGGCCTCGCTGGGGCGGGAACTGCGCTACCAGAACGGCTTCGACTGCCAGGGGCTGTGGGTGGAGGTGGAGGTCGAAAAGGAACACGGGTTCACCAGCAAAAAGGACATCGAAACGTACGGCATCGACCGGTTCGTGGAGGAGTGCAAGGCCCGGGCGCGGAAGTTCGCCGCCATCCAGACGGAGCAGTCGAAACGACTCGGCTACTGGATGGACTGGGGAAACTCCTACTACACGATGTCCGACGAGAACAACTACGCCATCTGGGCGTTCCTGAAGAAGTGCCACGAACGAGGCCTGATCTACAAGGGCGTGGACGTGATGCCGTGGTGCCCGCGATGCGGCACGGGCATCAGCCAGATGGAAATGAACGAAGGCTACCGCGAGGTGGCGCATACGTCCGTCTTCGTCCTGTTTCCCTTGCGCGAGCGCCGCGGCGAACATCTGCTGGTGTGGACGACGACGCCGTGGACGCTCAGTTCGAACGTGGCCGCCGCCGTCCGCCCGGACATGACGTACCTCAAAGTCCGGCAGGGAGAGGCGATCTATTACGTCGGCAAGACGAACTTCGAGGCCGCCCGCGCCCATCCGGTCCAGGAATCCAACCCCCGCGACCTGCCGCCGCTGATGGCCATCCGGGCCATGTTCCGCAACCTCGGCGCTTTCGAGATCGTCGAGGAGCTTCCCGGTGAGCGACTCATCGGACTCACCTACGACGGACCGTTCGACCACCTGCCGGGGGCAAAAGAGGCGATCGACGCCCATCGCGTGATCGCCTGGGACGAGGTGACGGAATCGGAGGGGACGGGCATCGTGCACATCGCCCCCGGTTGCGGGGCGGAAGACTACGCGCTCGGTCGCGAGCTGGGCCTGCCGCAGATCGCCCCGCTCTACGAGGACGGCACGTTCCGCCCGGAGTTCGGCTTTCTCGCCGGTCGGCGTTTCGACGAGGTGGCGGACGCGGTGGTGGAGGATCTCAAGGCGCGGGGGCGGCTCTTCGCCAAGGAGCAGTACCTCCATCGCTATCCGCACTGCTGGCGGTGCCGCGACGAGCTGGTCTATCGCCTGGTGGATGAATGGTTCATCCGGATGGACTGGCGGGAGGAGATCATGGAGTCGGCCCGCCAGGCCCGCTGGATCCCCGCATGGGGGCTGGAGCGCGAGCTGGACTGGCTCCGCAACATGGGCGACTGGATGATCTCCAAAAAACGCTACTGGGGACTGGCGCTGCCCATCTGGGAATGTCATCAGTGCGGGCATTTCGAAGTGATCGGCGGGCGGGAGGAATTGCAGGCCCGCGCCGTCTTGGGATGGGACGCCTTCGAGGGGCACTCCCCGCATCGCCCGTGGATCGACGAGGTGAAGATCCGCTGTCCGCAATGCGGAGAACGAGGGCGTCTCCCGCATCCGCGACGTCGGCAACCCCTGGCTGGACGCCAGCATCGTGCCCTTTTCCACCATGGGCTATTTCACCGACCGGGCGTACTGGGAGCAGTGGTTTCCGGCCGATTTCGTGGTCGAAGCCCTGCCCGGACAGTTCCGCAACTGGTTCTATGCCCTGCTGGCGGTGAGTACGATGATGGTGGGACGCGCTCCCTTCAAGGTGCTCAAGGGGCACGGGCTGGTACTGGACGACGAAGGTCGCCCCATGCACAAGTCCACCGGCAACGCCATCGAGTTCAACGAGGCGGCCGATTCCATCGGCGTCGACGTGATGCGCTGGCTGTACGCCTCCACCCCGCCGGAGCGGAACGTCCTGTTCGGCCCGCGACATTGCGATGAGGTGCGACGCGAGGTGATCCTGCCCTGGTGGAACGTCTACGCCTTTTTCGCCAACCTGGCGCGCGTCGACGGGTTCGATCCGCAGCGACACACCTGCACGCCCGATGAGCGGACGCTGCTGGACCGCTGGATCCTATCCGATCTGCACCGTCTGATCCGCGTCGCCCATGACAGTTACAGTGATTACGACGTCGCCCGTTTCTGTGCCGAGGCGAAGCGGTTCATCGAGGTGCTCAGCACCTGGTACGTGCGCCGCTCGCGGCGGCGGTTCTACGGGGAGGGCTGGCCGGACGAAAAACGCATCGCCTACGCCACGCTGTATGAGGTGTTGACCACCTTCAACCGCATCCTCGCCCCCGTGGTGCCGTTTCTGTCCGAGGCCGTCTATCGCAACCTGGTGGCCGGCGTCCGCTCGGATGCACCCGCCAGCGTCCACCATACGCCGCTGCCGCAGGCGGACGAATCGCTGATCGACGACGCGTTGTCGGCGAAGGTGGCGGC
>CAZNQN010000462.1:2362-2651 GCA_964574925.1 uncultured Phycisphaeraceae bacterium
TCGCTGGGGCGGGCGGCGCGCAAGGCGTCGAAACTGAAAGTCCGCCAGCCCCTGGCGGAACTCGTCGTCGTGCCTGGCGATCCCACGGAACGCGAGGCGGTCGAATTGTTCCGGGATCATTTCCTGGAGGAACTCAACGTCAAGAACGTCACACTCCGCGAATCGGCGGACGACCTCGTGCACGTGCGGGTGGAAGCGGACATGAAGACGGTCGGCCCGAAGTTCGGCCGGCATGCCGCCGCCGTGCGCGACGCCGTCGAGCGGCTCGACGGCAAGGAGGTGGAGGAAC
>CAZNQN010000463.1:0-2651 GCA_964574925.1 uncultured Phycisphaeraceae bacterium
CGGGCCGGCACGTTGAAAAACAGATCGCGCACCTCCACGGTGGTGCCGGGCGGACAACCGGCGGCGCGGGACAGTTCGACCTGTTCGGCGGTGACGCGAATCTCGTGCCCGGCGTCGGCCTCGGGAAGACGGGAGACGATCCGCAGGCGGGAAACGGCGGAGATGCTGGCCAGCGCCTCGCCGCGGAAGCCGAGCGTGCGGATCGAGAACAGGTCGTCTTCACTCTGAAGCTTGCTGGTGGCGTGGCGGGTGACGGCGAGGCGGAGTTCGTCGGGGGACATGCCGCACCCGTCGTCGGTGACGCGGATGAGCCGCTTGCCGCCTTCCTCGACGGCCACGGTGATGCGGCTCGCGCCGGCATCGAGCGCGTTTTCCAGCAGTTCCTTGACGACGCTGGCGGGGCGTTCCACCACCTCGCCGGCGGCGATCCGCCGCACCACCAGATCGGGCAGCACGCGAATCCGGCAGGGTCGATCCATGTTACCTCGTCGCCTCCATCCCGATCGACGGTCGCATCCAAGGGGAAAAGAATTGGTCCAGGCCGCGCCTCCGCGGCACGAGTATACCGGCCGGGCGGACCGACGCCAGGGGCCGCGAGCGGCCGCGGAGAAGCACCCACAGGGTACTTCCGTGTCTACCCGCGGTCCTCGTATCGGGAACGGTTCCGGATAAGAAGCCGCTTATTTTCGCTTCGTGACGAGGGCGGTCTATGCTATCTTGGATTGCCCGCCGACGGGGGGCCGGGCGATTCATGAGAGTACGTTCCGGGCACCGCGCCCGCCGCGCCGGTTCTTGCGGGATCGATCACCGGTGCCCCGGAACAGCAATCAGGGCACCAAAGGCAGGGGGCATTCTTTTCACACGGGGCCGCTCGGGCGGCGAAGGGGGAACCGATCGAATGCAAGGGGAGCGACGATCCGGGCACGGGCACCATTCGCGGGGCATCCACGGAATCCTTCTGATTGGTATCGCGGTCGTGGGGGCGGCGGTTACGCGGGGACAGGATGACATACCGCTCCGTCCGGTGGTCTGCTTCGCCCCGGGCACGGACCCGTCGGTCGTGCAGGCGGTGACCCAGGCCGGCTTCGGACGGGCCGCCCGCAACGGCGTCGCCTACGTGTTCAGCGATGTCAACCGCTGGCCGGGACCCCAGGGCAGCCCGAAACAGCTCACCTGGAGCCTGATGCCGGACGGGGTGTTCATCAGTGTGGATCTGGGCGGGGGATGCAGCGTGAACGGCCCGAGCGAGCTGTTCTCGCGGATGGATTCGCTGTTCGCCTCGCAGGGCGGGCGGGCGACCTGGATCGCCCGGTTCCAGGAAGTCTTCGACCGCTGGTCGGCGCTGACGGGGACGACGTACACGCGGTTGTCGGTCGCCGGACAGGACTGGGACGACGGCGCGTCGTTCGGATCGAGCGGAAACGGCAGCACGCGCGGCGACATCCGTATCGGCATGGTGCCGGTGCTGGGCAACGGATGCGGCGGGATTCTGGCGTTCAACTTCTTCCCCGGTAGCGGCGTCGGCGGGGAGATGGTGCTCAACACCGATTTCAACTGGGCGAGCGCGGCCAACAACTACCGCTTCCTCCGCAACGTCGTGGCGCACGAGCACGGCCACGGTCTGGGCATCGACCACGTCTGCCCCGACAACGGGACGAAGCTCATGGAACCGTTCCTTAGCACCAGCTTCGACGGGCCGACGCACGACGACATCCGCGCCGGACAGCGCGGCTACGGCGATCCGTTCGAACCGGACGATTCGACCGCCCAGGCGACGCACCTGGGCATCGTGGCCGGCGGCGACACGATCGTGATGGGCACCGGCGGGACGGGGTCCAGTCCGTTTCCGTTCCCCGATCCGCCCGTGTCGTTCGGGTCGATTCTGAGCCTCGATGCCGACGGGGAGCAGGACTATTTCAGCTTCGAAGTGACGGGACCGCTTTCGGTGACGATCACCGTTACGCCGATCGGATTCAGCTATGACTCCAGCACGCAGGCGCTCGACGGATCGTGCAACAGCGGCAACATCATCGACAGTGCGGCGATCGCGGACCTGAACGTCGACCTGATCGACGTGGACGGGGTGACGGTGCTGGCGACGTCGGCGGGTCAGCCGGCCGGCGGCAGCGAGACGATCGGCAACTTCGCGCTGCCCTCGGCCGGTGTGTATTTCGTCCGCGTCTATGAAGGGAACAATCCGTCGGAAACCCAGCTCTACGAGCTTCGGCTCAGCGGCGCCGGCCTCTGCGGCAACGGCGTCTGCGATCCGACGGAGACGCCCTGCAATTGTCCCACGGACTGCGGCGCGGACGTCTGTGGAGACGGCTGCTGCGGCCCGACGGAAAATGCCTGCAACTGTCCGAGCGATTGCGGCGCGACAACCTGTGGCGACGGATGTTGCGGCGCCGGAGAAGATTCCTGCAATTGCCCCGGCGACTGCGGAACCACAACGTGCGGTGACGGATGTTGCGGGGCCGGAGAGGACTCCTGCAACTGCCCGGCGGACTGTGGGCCAACGACATGTGGTGACGGTTGCTGCGGGGCGGGCGAGGATTCGTGCAACTGCCCGACCGACTGCGGTGCGACGACCTGCGGCGACGGATGTTGCGGGGCCGGAGAGGACTCCTGCAACTGCCCGGCGGACTGTGGGC
>CAZNQN010000464.1:0-2649 GCA_964574925.1 uncultured Phycisphaeraceae bacterium
AGACGCAAACCGCCTCACCGGAGCAAGCGCCTGCCCTCGTCCGCAGATTGCTCGAAGATCTTGAAACCGCGGAACGCACATAGGGGGCACGCGGGTTCGGATCACCGCGCGGGCAATCCCCGCCACCGCGACGCAAGGCGCATCTGCCTCAACGGGTAGCCGGATCCGGGCTGTGAGGGGCCTTACGGCAAAGCGTGGACGAGGCGCAGCCTGCGATCTTCGGTGTGTCCGAGCGAGAGATTCGCGCGTGTCGAGAGGGCTTCGCGCAGTGTCTTGACTGCGGCGTCCAGTTGCCGGTCCATCGGCAACGCACCGCCGCTGCCTTTCCCGTTGTCCAGGCGGCGGCGGGCGGCCCGCACCGCCGCTTTCTCTTCCCGTGTCAGTGCGACCTTCACATCCGGGATCACGCCCCATTCGTCGGTGGCGGCGTTTTGCCGCGTCCGGTGGACGATGCGCCCTTTCGGAAGTCGGTAATACGCCGTTGTCAGCTTGATCGCTCCGGCCGATTCCTTCAGGCGGATCAGGTTCTGCACGCTGCCCTTTCCGAACGTCCGTTCCCCCATCACGATCGCCCGTCCGTGGTCCTGGAGTGACCCCGACACGATCTCCGAGGCGCTGGCCGACTCGCCGTTTACCAGCACCACCAGCTTCACGTTCCGGTTCGTGCCCGCCGCCGAAGCGAGGTACTGGCGCACTGCCTCTCGCCGGTTGACCGTCGAAACGATCACGCCGCGATCCACGAACCGGTCCACGATCCCCACCGCCTGCGGCATCAACCCGCCGGGGTTGAAACGCAGATCGATCACCAGCCCGCGGACCCCCTCTGCCGCCAGCGTCCGGAACGCCTCGTCGAACTCCCGCAGCGTGTTTTCCAGGAACCCGCTGATGCGGATGTAGGCGATCCGCCGCCCCCGGTCGATCCAGTAGTCCCACTCGCCCGATCCCGTGCGGGCGAACCCCCGCACCGTCCGCAGCGTCACCGGCCCCCGCATCACCTCCACCGTCGCCGCGTCTTCCTCCCCCGCATGCAGCACCCGCAACCGCACGCTCGTCCCCGGTTCCCCCACCACCAGGTCTTCCACGTCGAAGACGGACAGCCCTTTCGTGTCACGTCCGTCGATGGCCAAAATCCGGTCTCCCGCCTGCACGCCCGCCCTCATGGCCGGGCTGCCCTCGATCGGCGCGATCACCGTCAGCCAGCCGTCCCGTACCCCGACTTCGATCCCGATCCCGATGTACTCCCCGTGGTTGCGCCGCTCGAAGGAGGGGAGTTCTTCCGGCGCGATGTACCCGCTGTAGGGGTCCAGCTCCCGCAGCAGACCGCGGATCGCGCCCCGCACAAGCCGGTCGCTGTCCACCGGCTCGACGTATCGTTGTCGCGCGAGCGAATCCACCTCCACCAGCGCCCCGTAGGTGTGCGTGACCGTGTCCTGCACCGCCACCATCTGCGGGAGGCGGACGAACATCAGGGCGATCACCGCGAAGATTGCCAGCCACGTCAGCGTGTGTCGGTGCATGGTCGGCCGCGTTTGCCCGGAGTGCGGAGGCGCTACGAACAACGGCGTCGGACGGTGGCGTCCGCCGATCGGACGCCCAAAGACCGTCTCCCCACCGCGATACCCTTCGTCGTTCCTCCGTTCCGGCTGGATGCGCGTGCGACGACCGCTGAACCGATAACCCCCGTGCTCCGATATCCGATGTTGCTCGCGGAAGACATCCCTATAAGACAGGCACGGAAGGCAAACGAAAGCGACGCGAAAAAGCGGGTCGATGGTTTCCGGAACCTGGACGTTCCGGGAACCGCGCGATAAACTGACCGCCTCTATCGGACGCCGGAACGGTTTTCGAACCTTCCGTGCGCTGCACCGCGCACGAACAACGCATGGAAACGCGGACCTTGCCTGCAACACGACCCACGCGAACGGCCTGGTATCATCAGGGGCTTGCCTTCACCTGCACCCAGTGCGGTAACTGTTGCAGCGGACCGCCCGGATATGTGTGGCTCACGAAGAAGGACATCGCCCGCATCGCCGCTTTTCTCGGCCGGTCGGACGGCACGCTCCCGCCCGAATACCTTCGCCGCGTCGGTTTCCGCTACAGCCTGACCGAAAAGCCCGGCGGCGACTGCATCTTCCTGGAGCGAAGCGGCGGCAAGACCCGTTGCCGCATTTATCCCGTCCGACCGATCCAGTGTCGCACCTGGCCCTTCTGGACCGAGAATCTCCGCTCGCCCGCCGCCTGGAATGAAGCCCACAAGACCTGCCCCGGCATCAACCGGGGCAAACGCTACGACTTCGTGCAGATCGAGCGCATCCGCAAAGGGCGGATCGACGACACATGACGCATCGGGAACCGCGGGACACACGTCTTCCCTGACAGAACCAGAGCCGCACCCGTTCAACGGAGCCGCGTGAAGCTGAGCCGCGACCGCGCAACCGGGTTGCGACCCCGTCACAGAACCGCGAGCGCCTGCCTGTGCCTGTCTGCGTGCAACGCACAGGCAGGCGCGCGGGCACCCACGCAGACAGGTGAGGGAGCGGTCCCATCCAGGGGCGAAAGAGGGTGATGCCCGTGGGGCCCTCGCCTTTGGTTCGTTGGAGCATTCCTCGTCTGTCTGTTCAGAGCCGCAGGCTTCAGCCTGCGCGATGC
>CAZNQN010000465.1:0-2646 GCA_964574925.1 uncultured Phycisphaeraceae bacterium
CGATGGGATCCCATCGACGGATGCCCTCGGTGAACGAACCGCCGGCGTAGAGGGATGCGGGATTCGGCCCCCCGCCGTCGTCATCGAAACCGGCCAGCGCCTCGACGAGCCCGCCGACGTCACCGACGGGTGACCATGTTGTTCCGTCCCAGCGGGCGATGTTGTCGACCCTTGTCCCCGGTCCGGCGTAGGTGAAGCTTCCGCCCGCGAACAGCCGCGGCGGGTTCGGTCCTGTGCCGTCCTCATCGAATTCGACCAGGGCGCGGACTTCGGCCGGCGGGGGAAGCGGATCGGGCGGGGCGGCCGGGTCGTAATGGGTCAGCCCCGTACCCAGCGACGACCAGCCCGTGCCGTCGAAGCGAGCGATCGCGTTGATCGGGAAGGGCGGATCGTTGTCGAAACGCGGACCGGGCGGCGGGGTGAAACGACCACCCACGAAGAGGGCCGGAGGGTTGCTGCCGGAATCGTCCTCGTCGAACACGGTGAGCGCGCGAACTTCGTCATTGAGCCCATGACTTGGAACCGACCATTCGTTCATCCTCCATCTGGCCACATAGCCTTGATAGGTTGCAGCGGCGGCCAATCCAGACGGGCGATCGAGAGAGTTGCGCAGATGCCGCAGCTTTCGATCGATTTCACGGGATTGGGCCTCCGAGACACCGATACAGCCCGAAACGCATACGGCCCCGGCTGCATACAACGCCACCCCGGAACCATCGTCAAAGACGGCGAGAGCGGCTCCGGCGGATTCGATCCCCTGGCCGACTCCGGACCAATTCGTGCCGTCCCATTGCGCGATGTGGTTCGTATCGGGGCCGCCGCCCCCCAAGTTGCTGAACGGGCCGCTTACAAAAAGAACAGGCGGGTCGATGCCGTTGTTGAGACCGACGATCGAGGAGACCTCGCCGTTGATCCCGTTTCCCAACCCGGTCCAGCTCGTACCGTCCCACCGCGCCACACTGTTGGCCGATGCCCCGCCGGGTTCCCCGAAGAAATTCCCTGCGGCATACAGCGCCGCCCCGGAACCGTCGTCGAACACGGTCAACGAGGTCACCTTGTCCGAGATGTTGCCCCTGAGCCCACCGCCCACGGCCAGCCACGAGGTTCCGTCCCACTTGACGATGTTCGCAGAAGGCACCTGGGACGACGCATAGAAGTCGCCACCCGCATAGAGCTGTGGGCCGGAGCCGCCGTCAAAAACAGCCAAGGCATTGACCGGGCCGGTGTTGATCCCCGGTTCCGTTCCAGACCCGACAGTCGACCAGTTCTGCCCGTCCCACTTGGCGATGCTGTATGCATCGACGCAGGAAAACCCGGGCAAGCAACTCCCGTTCGGGTCCACGCCACCGGCTTCCGCAAAGAAGCCACCAACATACAAAGCCATCCCGCTTCCATCGTCGTAGCCCGCGACGGCCCGCGCGTCGTTGCCGTCCGCCCGGCCCACACCGCCGCCAAGCGCGCTCCAACTCTGCCCGTCCCACTTGGCGACGTGGGTCGCACTGATGCCGCCCGCCGCGACAAACGAGCCGACCACATACAGCGCCGGACCCCCGCCCAGATCGACGACAGCCATCGCATGAATGGCCCCCAGGCTCCCGTTGGGCCCGGGCGTAATGCCTCCACCTACCGGCTCCCAGTTCCGGCCGTTCCATTTGGCAATGTCGTTCGCTGGAACACCGCCCGCGCGGTTGAACAAGCCGCCCACATACAACGCCGGCCCCGTACCGTCATCGAAGACGGCGAACGCATGGATTGCAAGGGAACCTTCAAACGGACCAGGGTTGACCAGCTCAAAGATCGTCGGTCCGAAGGCCGTGGACCAGGGCGTGTCGCAGACCGTCTCGATGGTGATCAATCCCGCGTCGGTGATGCCGTCTGGGATCGGCGCGAGCGGCGGCGAGGAACCGGATTCCGTGACGCTCGTGACCACCGTGGCCTCGACGACGATGCTCGCAAGCGTGTCAGGCAGCGTCAGCGACTGGATGCTGAAAAACCCGCTGGGCCAGGTTGGATCGCCGTTGGGACCGCTGAAGACCGCACCGGCGCCGTAAGTCGGCACGGTCACGGATGCCCCGTCCACCATCGAGCCGTCCTGCCGCTGGACGAAGCCCTCCACGGTGGTGGAGATCAGGTCGTTCGGATGGGCCACGGTGATTTCCAGCACGGCCGTCGCCCCGCCGTTGGTGGCGGTGATGAACGCGGTGCCGGCCGACAGCGCTTCCACGAGCATGGCCGTCGGATTGTTCTCATCATCCGGGACCACTCGGGCGATGTTCGCGTTGCTGATGCGATAGGTCGTCCACTGCGACGGAAGGGTGACATCGGGCTGTGAACCGTCCGGCAGCGTGGCCCTCGCGGTTAACACTCGGCGCTGTCCAGTGGGGATCACCGGACCGCAAGTCAGCGGGTTGGTGGGATCGTTCGGATCGCACCCCGCCACCAGCGACAGCGACTCCGGCAGCGGAGGCGGGATGGTCGTTTCGATCAGGTCGGCGGGATTGACGACCACGGTATCGCCAACGCGGATCTGAAAGGGCACAATGGTGTAATAATAGGTCGTGCCCGTGTTGGTGAGCCGCACGCCAGTGAGGAAGACGAAGTCGTCGCCGAGAAAGTCGGCCGGGAACAGGTCCGGCGCCGAGACGT
>CAZNQN010000466.1:0-246 GCA_964574925.1 uncultured Phycisphaeraceae bacterium
CCCAGCACGAACTTCCGCCCCCAGCGCGTGAAGCGGATGCGGGCGTCGATGCTCGCGGACGAGGCCACGCAATCGAACGTCACGTCCGCCCCGCCGATGACCGTCGGTTTGCCCAGTTCCGGCGGGAGGACCTCCGCGTCGAGCGCGGCCGCCCAGTCGGCGTAACGTTTCTCGACGGAACCGGAGGCGGGTAGGAACGCATCCGCCCCCAGTCGGCGGGCGTGATCCCGCTGGTGGGCGTACCGG
>CAZNQN010000466.1:256-2646 GCA_964574925.1 uncultured Phycisphaeraceae bacterium
TCGCCCGCAGGGCCGCGATGGTCAACAGCCCGATCGCCCCGCACCCGATCACCAGCACCCGATCCGTTTCCTTCGGTTCGGCCCGCAGCACGCCGTGCAGCGCGCAGGCGAACGGTTCGAGGAGGACGGCCGTTTCGTCCGGCATGTCCTCCGGGACCGGATAGAGCTGCGATTCGTGGGCGACGAGCGATTCCCCGAACCCCCCGCCGGTATCGCGGCAATAGCCCGTCTGGATCCCCGGCGAGATCGACCCCCGCGTGACGTTGCGGCAGAGGGCGTCGTGCCCGTGGCGGCAGGCGTCGCACATCGGCTCGATCCCCCGCACGCGGCAGCCCAGGGCAGGATGCAGCACCACCCGCTGCCCTTTCGAGACGCGCGTCACGTTCGGACCCGTCTCGGTGACCGTCCCGACGACCTCGTGTCCCATGACGAACGGCATGGACGTCAGCGGTGCCAGATAGGGCGTGCCCTTGGCGCAGAGGGTGGCGATGTCGGAGCCGCAGATGCCCGCCAGCCGCGGCGCCACCCGCACCCAGTCGTCCGCGGGCAGTTTCGGTTGGGCACGTCACGGAGGGAGAGCAGGCCGAACCGACCTGCGGGCAGGTTGCGGAACCGTCGCCCTGCCGCCTTGAGCAGCACGTAGCGCGGGATGCTTTTCCGGAAGAGGAGCGCCTTCACGGTTTGTCGCCGCCTTTGCGGGAAGGTCTCGTCCAGCGGAGCACAGGCCAGCGCCGTTCCCGCGCGATCCGCTCCAGTTTGCCGTCCGGGTTGACGACGTTGGGATGGCCTACCTTTTCCAGCACCGGCAGGTCGGCCAGACTGTCCGCGTAGGCGTACGAACCCGCCAGGTCGATCCCCTCTCGCTCGGCGAACGCCGTCAGGCGGCGGGCCTTTTCCTCATCGCCGATGGGCGGACCGTTGAGCCGTCCCGTGAATCGTCCCTCCGATTCCGTCATGGTCGGCGCGATCACGGCGTCCGCGCGGACCTTTTCCGCCAGCGGCGCGACGATGAAGTCCAGCGATCCGGTCAGCAGCACGATCCTCCGTCCCGCGCTGCGATGGGCGCTGATGCACGAAAGCGCGTGGGGAAAGATACGCGGCTCGATCACCTCCCGGTGGCAGGCGTCGACCATCCCCCGGACCCGCTCCGCCGACATGCCGGCATAGTTGCGGTAGAAGCGCACGTTGAACAGGCTGCGATCCCGGCGGTCCAGCAGCAGGTAGTAGAGGCATTTGAACAGGAAACCGCCGTACCAGACCGGCCGCAGCGCGGGGGGGAGCAATCGCCGGCGGAAGTAGACGTAATAGTGCACGATGGTGGCGTCGACGCAGGTGCCGTCCACATCGAAGAACGCCGCCGTCTTCGCCCCGCCGGAGCCGCCCGTCATTCGCCCGACACCCCGCCCGCCAGCGCCGTGACCGCTTCCTGCACCCGCCGCGTCAGGGCAAGCAGCGTTTCGTGGGTGTCGGCGTCGTCGCTCGCGGGCGGCGGGATCGGCTTCCCGAAGACGACGGTGATGCGACCCGGTCGGGCGAACCGCTGCCCCTTCGGCCACAGGTCATACGCCCGGTCGATGTAGACGGGAATGATGGGCGCCTGGCGGGCCAGCGCCAGCAACGCCACCCCGGTCTTGAACGGCTGGAGCAGCCCGTTCGTCGACCGCGTCCCTTCCGGAAACAGCAGCAGTCCGTCGCCGCGGGCGAGCGCTTCCGCGCAGCGGCGCAGTCCCAGAATCCCGTCCGCCCGCCGGTCGAAGGGAATCGTGTCCAGCAACCGCCCGAAGACGAGTCGTTTCAGCGCGTTGTTGAAGAAGTAGTCCTCCGCCCCGGCGATCCAGACGCGTCGCTTTCCGCCCACGGCCGTCAGCACCGCCGGCGAGTCGAGGTGCGACGCATGGTTGGGGGCGAGGATGAACGGGCCGCTCTCGGGGATGTTCTCCCGTCCCACCGCCCGCACGCGGACATAGGAGTTCATCAAGGCCCCGACCCCGCCCCGGACGAGCCAGCGGGCGGGCACCAGGGCGGCGGGCAGGGGCCCGTTCTCCAGCTTCGCCCCGCCCGTCGCTTCGGCCAGCTTGCGAGGCCAGGACGCCGCTCCTCTCGGGGCCGGTTCCTTCGGTCGGCGGTCTCCGACGAGCTTGATCAGGTCGGCCACCCGCGTCACGTCCGCCGCCTTTTCCGCATCGACCTGCATGTGGAAGCAGGCTTCGACGGCGCCGATCACCTCCATTTTGCCGATGCTGTCGATGCCCAGGTCGAGGTGCAGATGGGCCTGCGGTGTGATGGCGGATGCCGGTTGCCGCGTCCGCTGCGCGAGGATGGCGCGAATCGCCTCCTCCCGCGCCGAGTCGCCCGGACTGGCGGCTTCCGCCGGCGGCGCGGGTTCCGTG
>CAZNQN010000467.1:0-2203 GCA_964574925.1 uncultured Phycisphaeraceae bacterium
ACGATTTTCGCCTTCGATACCGAAACCACCGGGCTGAATCCCGTCGCCGCCGACATCGTGGGACTCTCTTTCTGCTGGAAGGAGGGGGAAGCCTGCTACCTGCCGCTCCGCGCGATGCTCGGGAAGGCGCTCTCACCGGGCGAAGTTTTCGCCCGCCTCGGTCCGCTGTTCGAAGACCCCAAGGTCCGCAAGGTCGGCCAGAACATCAAATACGATCTCGTCGTGCTGCTTCAGCAGGGCGTCCGCACGCGCGGGGTGAGCTTCGACACCCGTCTCGCGAGTTTCCTTCTCGATCCCGACGCCCGTTCCCATTCCATCGAAACGCTCGCCCGCCGCTGGTTCGACCACGACATGATTCCCATCACCGACCTGATCGGGAAGGGCAAGAACCAGATCACTCTCGACCAGGTGGACACCCGCCGCGTCTGCGAATACGCGGCCGAGGACGCCGACTACACCTGGCGCCTCTATCAGGTGCTCGCCCCCCGGATGGAAGGCAGCTTCGCCGCCCCTCTCTTCCACGAGACCGAAGTCCCCCTGATCGAGGTGCTGGCCGAGATGGAACATACCGGCATCGCCCTCGACACCGCCCACCTGGAACGCATCGGCAAACGGATCCGCAAACGCATGGACGAACTGACCGAGCGCGTCCACAAGCTTGCCGGGAGACCTTTCAACCTCGACTCCCCCAAGCAGCTTGCCGAGGTGCTCTTCGACGAACAGGGCCTGCACGTCGTCCGCAAGACCAAGACCGGACGCAGCACCGACCAGGACACGCTCGCCACTCTCACCGCCGCCACCGATCACCCCATTCCGCCCCTCGTGCTGGAATACCGTGAGCTGGCCAAGCTCAAAAGCACCTACATCGACACGCTGCCCAAGATGGTCTGTCCCCGCACAGGCCGCATCCACGCCTCGTTCGACCAGACCGGCACGGTGACCGGCCGGCTCTCCTCCCGCGATCCCAATCTCCAGAACATCCCCGTCCGCACGGAGATGGGACGGGAGATCCGCCGCGCCTTCGTCGCCGGCGACGACGACCACGTTCTCCTTTCCGCCGACTATTCGCAGATCGAGCTTCGTCTCCTCGCCCATTTCTCCGAGGACGAAGGTCTCTGTCGGGCCTTCGAGGAGGGACGTGACATCCACCGCATGGTCGCCGCCGAAATCCACGGCATCCCGCTGGACGACGTCACCGCCGAGCAGCGGAGCCGCGCCAAGGCCGTCAACTTCGGCATCATCTACGGACAGACCGCCTACGGACTTGCCCGCGCCCTCGGCATTCCCGTCGGCGAGGCCCAGGACTTCATCGACGCCTACTTCGAGCGCTTCCCCGGCATCCGCACGTTCATCGACCGGTGCGTCGAGAAGGCGAAGGAGAGCGGCTACGCGGAGACGATCCTCGGCCGGCGGCGCCCCATCCGCGAACTTCGTTCGCGCAACCACCAACAGGTCTCCCTGGGCAAGCGGCTGGCCGTCAACACCGTCGTCCAGGGCTCAGCCGCCGATCTCATCAAGCGGGCCATGCTCGCCATCCACGCCGCCGGCAACCGGAACCGGTTCACCGCCCGCATGATCGTCCAGGTCCACGACGAACTGCTCTTCGAAATCCGCCGCGACCGCGTCGAGAAGGAAGCCCCCCGCATCCGCCGCCTGATGGAAACCGCCATGTCCCTCCGCGTCCCCCTCGTCGCCGATATCGCCTGGGGGCCCAACTGGGCTGAAACCAAACCGTAACGCCGTAACGCACCGCTCATCCCTGTGTGCCCCCACGGTCCTCATGCCGCACGATGAAGCGTTCCTCAAGCGCCTTGCTCGTTTTGGTGTTCCGAGAGGCAGGCTTGAAGCCGGTTCGATGTCTCCGGATTCGTCCGCATCCGGTGGGGCTGTGACCGGCCCATATATTGAAAAATGCTCTATATCTCCGACGGGACGATGACGGGCCTGCCTTTTCGAGGCGTGCTGATTCCAGAAGCGGCGGTACAAAAAGCGACCGCCCGGATCGGACGGTCGCTTTCCCCCCGAGGGGTCGGTCCCTCAAGGACGGCTGTTCAGGGTGTTTCGCCGCGGGGCTTTATTCGTCGCCCTCCTGGCGAAGCTGCTCGATCCGTTCCTGGAGCGGTTGGAGTTCCAGCTCCACCTGGGAGGCCGCCTGCTGGAGCTCGTCCGCTCCCAGGCCGCCTCCGGGCGGTGCGTGCTCTAC
>CAZNQN010000467.1:2213-2634 GCA_964574925.1 uncultured Phycisphaeraceae bacterium
CTCCCCCTGGGGGGGCGCGCGGTGGGGCTCGTCCGCGCGTCGCTGGAGTTCGTTGGACTTCTGCTCTAAGCGGTTCGCTTCGCGTTCCAGTTCGACGGCGTGCGTCTCCATTTCGCGGAGGTCATCATTGCCGTCCTCTTCCTGATCGTCACCTTCGCCGTTCTCGATCTCTTCCCGTTGCCGATCCGCCTCCCGGCGGACGCGATCGGCTTCGTTGCGGAGTTCCTCGGCCTGAGTGAGGAGACGCTCCGCTTCTTCCCGCGCCGCGTGGGACTCGTGGGCCAGATCGTGCATCCGATCGCGCATCTCCTCCCGACGGTCGAGCAGCACCTCGATCAATTCGTTGCGCCGTTCCCTGGCCATTTGTCGAAGCTGTTCCACCGGTGGTTCTCCTTGCTCGGCGTCCCAGGCACCGACGACC
>CAZNQN010000468.1:0-2634 GCA_964574925.1 uncultured Phycisphaeraceae bacterium
TCCCAGGTCGATGGCGAAGCGATCGGCCTCGCCCGCGCCGCCGCCCGCCCCGATGCCGATGATCGACAGGTCCGGGCGTTTCAACGTGGTCAGGCGAGCAAGCTCGCGGATGTCGTCGGTGGGCGGACGCAATCGTTTCGGCGCGGGCGCTTCCAGGTGTTGCGCGGGCCGGGGCGTCGGTGCGGAGGCGGTGGTCGGCGCGTCGATCGGACCGACGATCTCCACACGGGCGTCGGGCGGGGTGGCTTCCTTCGGACGTCCGAACGGAAACACCAAGAAGAGCAGCAACAGGAACAAGAAGGTGTGGACCGCGGCGGAGAGCAGCCAGGCGCCGAGGACGGCCCGGCCGGACAGCGTCCACGAGGCCGATCCGCTGTGCTCGCCCGCGCCGCCGTGCTTCGCGGTCGAGGGCATCGTGATTCCCGGGTTCGGGCGGTTCATCAGGAATGGGGCGTTGCGGCCGGACGTTCGGGCGGGTCCGGGCCGCCGGGCGCGATACCCGTGTTGTTTTCCCGCCACAACACTGTATTCCCGTCTTGCGCACGGGTCAACGACGTCGATCCGCGTCCCGTTCACCCCGTGCTCGGGCTTTCCCTGCATTGTGGGAGCGCGACCGTTCGATAAGATACACACACGCACATGGCAGCGACCGGCGGGGGATCGAGCCTCGATTCCGGCTGTCGGGACGAGAAGGAGGAAATATCGCGTGTCCACCGTCGTGTTGTTGATGACCGTCTCGACCGGAATCCTCGGCCCCGCCTCGGCGCTTATTCGACAGGAGGTCGTCGTCCGGGGTTCCAGACCGGAAGAGAAGGTTCCGTCGATTTCCGACGAATCGCCGCTCTCCCTGCCGGAGGCGCCGTCGATTTCCCTGGCTCCGCCGCCGGGATTCGCGGACGAGGAGAGCAGCCGGAAAAGCGTCGCGGAGCGGCTCGACGCGCTGCTTCGTCGTGCCGAATCGGAAAAGGACGAAGCGAACGGGGCGGTGCTTCGCCTCCGCGCCGTCAACGAGATGCTCGCCCATGCGCTGGAGCCGGCGGCATCGCGGGCGCTGCTCCAGGCGCAGGGCGCTTCCGGAGCGCTGCCGTCGGCGGAAATCCGCAAGCTGCTGGACCGCGCGGATGATCTGCTCGCCCAGGTGGACGCACAACCGGACGCGGCCGCTGGGGCCGACATCGAACCGGACCGCCGCGAGCGGATCCTCCGCTGGCGGGAAACGCTGGGGGCGTTTTCGGCGGCCATGCGTCTGGTGCTGCTGCCGTCGCCGGGACAGGTGAAGGGGGAACAGGATACGGCGCTGCGCAAGCTGGCCCGGTTGCGGGAACGGAATGATCCGGCGGTGGCGGCGGCGGCCGCCCTGTGGCAATCGTGGATCCGTCTTCGGCAGGGCGAGGTCGCCCGCGTCCTATCCTCCCTTCCCCCCGTGCTGCTGGATATGGATCTTCGCCGTTTGCCCTATGCGTTCTATCAGCGGTTGCTGCGCGGTCGGGCGCTTTCCCGACGCGGTGGTCATGCCGCGGCGCTGTCGCTGCTGCTTCAGTTCGAAGAGCAGTTGCACCGCCAGATCGAGGACGAGGAGCAGCGGCAGGCGATGCTCCGCGCCGTGCGGTTGGAACGCTTTCACATTCTCCGCGACTGGTTCGAAACGCTCGACGCCGAGAAACGCGCCGCGGAACGCGCCTGGTGCGTCGCTCGCATGACCCGCATCCGGGAGGAGATGCTCGGTGAAGACGGCGGGTTCTACCGTCTCGGCGAGGCCGTCCCCCTCTTTGTCCCTTCGCCGGAACAGATGAAGGCGCCGGCGGAAAATCCCGATGCCGGCGCGGCTGACAAAGCGCACGAGCCGGAGGGAAAAAAGAAGGGCGATTCCGGCGCGGAGGGCAAGACAGAGGAGGGCAAGAAGGGGGAAGAACCGAAGACCCCGTAAACACGGCGGTCGCTCGTTGTTCCCCGCCTCTCAGGAACCCGGTGTCGAGGCTGCGTTGTCGTTGCGGGTCAGACCGGCGGCGGCCCGATCCAGCAGGGAGGTCCATTCCGGTCCGAGCAGGGAAGCGGGAACCGTTTTTCTCAGTTGCTCCACCAGTTGCCGCGATCGGGCCGGGTCGTTGACGGCGCGGGCGTCGAGCAGAAACCCTTCCACCGTTTTGCGGATTCGGGCTTTGGCGTCGTCGTCCGCCGCGGTTTCCGCCAGTTCCTTCGTGAAGGCGGCGACCTGAGCGGGCGGGTCGCTGCGGAGCAGGGCGTGGAGAAGGCGAAGCCCGGTGGCCCAGGTTTGTGCCTCTTTCCGCGCGCGCTGGAGTTCGTACAGCGTGCGCAGGTGCGTGGCGCACTCACCGAAACGCTCCGTCCGTTCGAGCAGCGTCGTGAGCTTGTTCAGCAGGGTTTCCCGCACGGCCGCATCCACGTCGGTCTTGTTCATCTCCTCGGCCAGCGCTTCGAGGTAGCGGATCTGGAGGGCGGGCAGCTCGCGGAGGCGGTCGGCGGCGTCGATCCGCTCCGGGAAGGGACGTTTGGCCAGCAGTTGCCGGAAGCTCTCGAAGGCGGCCGACCGCGCCCGCTCGTCGGTTTCGATGGCCGGGTTCATGCGCGTCAGCAGGCTTTCCAGATCGGCCTCCTCCCGTCCGAGCCGACCGA
>CAZNQN010000469.1:0-2630 GCA_964574925.1 uncultured Phycisphaeraceae bacterium
GCTGCGGCTGGCGTGGACGCGGTTGCCGGCGGGCGGGACGGACGTCGACGGGACGATCGACCTGCTGTGGAACCTGCCGACCAACTGGGCGACGACGGACCCGCGGACGATCACGTTCGACAACGGGACGGGGGATACGTTCGGGCCCAACACGTTCGCGGAGGGCGATCTGGTGGGGTTCCGGTATTCCCGGCAGGGGGCGGATCCGTTCGACAGCTCTTCGGATTCGATCGTGCTCTATGAACGGTTGACGTTCGAGTACACGGCGAAGGCGATCTGAGGGGGCTTGATCGGTGGACGCGGTTCTTTTTCCGCATCGGTTTGCTTCGCCATTCGCCATTCGACATTTGCAGGACCGCGCCCTCACCTGTCTGCATGCGGGCACGCCTCCCTGCGCGTCGGACGAGGGCAGGCACGGGCGAGCGGTCGCGGCTGCGTTCAAGCCATCGGGGCTCCGTTCAAGCGGTTGCGGCTTCGTTTTGCGGTCGTAGTGCTGACAGAACCTTGGCACTCTTCTCCCAGGTTGCGACGCGGGCAGGGGGCGTAGGCGCCGCATCCTACGGGGAGGAGAGCATGTCGTCGATGATCGATTCGAAGGTTTTGCGAAGGCGGGCGTAGGCGTCACCGGTGGCGGGGCCGGAAAAGCCGGTGTGAACGGCCTTCACGCGGCCCCGGGCATCGATGAACAGCGTCGTGGGATAGGCGCGGATGCGGTCGACGAGGGGCAGGGCGCGGGAAGCCTGGTCCTTGTCGGCCGTGCCGGCCAGCAGGACCGGATAGCGGATCCCGTGGTGGGCGACGTAGCGTTTGAGGCGGGCGATGTCCTTCTCCACGTCGCCGCTGAGTTCGAAGGCCAGCCCGATGATGCGCAGTCCGCGGTCGCGATAGCGACGATCCAGCTCGACCAGGTAGCGGGTGGCGTCGTTGCAGTTGGGACACCAGGAGCCGAAGACCTCGATGATGCGGGCCTTGCCGGAAAACTCAGGCTCATCCAGCGAACGGAAGTTTCCGTCGAGATCGCGGAAGCGCAGATCGGCGAGCGAGGCATTGCCGGTCCACCGGGTGAGGGTGAAGGCATCGGGGAGGCGGGCGTGCGGATCGCGGCGGGCGGTCCACGTTTCATGCCAGGTGTCGCGCGACCAGAAATCGCCGTTCAGCGTCCCGTCCGGCCGGAGCGTAGCGTGAAAGAGGAACGCATGCGCCCCGTCGAAGGCGGAGAGGCGGAGTCGATCGGCGTCGAGGCGGCCGGCAAGGAACCGATAATCGCCCGTCGGGGTCAGAAACGTTCCGACGACGTTGCCGTCGCGTTGCTGCTCGAACAGGGCGACGGCCGGGTCGTCGCTTTTCGAGAAGCGCACCTTCCATCGGCCGGTGACGTCGCCGCGTTTCGCGGAAGCCTCCGCCGGAAGGGGTGGGAAGCGGGCTTCGTCGCCCGCGCGGGCGTGGAAGGGCATCCGCGTCATCGTGTCGCCTCTGGAAGCGCGCTCCCATCGACCGGTCAACCGGCGCCCGCTTTCCTCGACGGTGGCGACGATCCGCGAGTCGTAGGGGTCCAGATGGAGCGTCACGGTGCCGCCCTTCCATGTGACGCGGGCCACTTCGATCCGCTCGGGTCCGTTGCGGATGGTGACGTGGTCTCGGCCGTCCGCCTGCCGCCACTGCATGCGAAAGGGGAGCGGTCCGCCGGGGCTGTCGAGCCAGGCACGCCAGGGACCGGCGTGGACGCGAAGCTCCCCTGACAGCGCCGTCGAAGGCAAAAGGCACACGAGAGCCCACAGGGCGGTGCGGGCCGTCCGCCGGTGATCCGTTCCGCCTCGATCGCTGCCTTCTCTATGCATTGGGATTCTCCGCAGGGTTCGCATGATCAGCGGGACTCTACGGCCGCCTCGACGCGGTCGCAGATCAGATGATAGGCCAGGACGTGCGCTTCCTGCACGCGGTCGGCGGACTCGTGGTCGGCCACGAAGCAGTAATCGCACAACGTTCGCAAGCGCTGGCCGTTTCGCCCGGTGAAACCGAAGCGGCAGGCCCCGATGCGACGGGCTGATTCCATCGCCGAAAGGACGTTGCGGGACGATCCGGAGACGCTCAAGGCCCAGACGACGTCGCGGTCGGTGGCAAGGGCTTCCACCTGTCGCACGAACACGTGTTGTCCGCCGAGGTCGTTGGTGATGGCGGTCAGGGTGGAGGAGTCGGTGGTGAGGGCGACGGCGGGCAGCGGGCGACGGTCACGTTTGTAGCGTCCGAGCAGCTCGGCGGCGATGTGCTGGGCGTCGGCGGCGCTGCCCCCGTTGCCCAGCAGGTACACCCTGCCGCCGTCGCGGAAGGTTTGCAGGATGCGATCAGCCATCGTTTGCAGCAGGGGAACCTGCTTACGGAGGGAGTCGATCACCCGCCCGTGGTCTTCGATCTGTCGCAACATTTGTTCGGACATGGTTGGTGGCGAACTCCGTTTCGGGCGCGTGCCTCCTCTCATCCGCCGCGGCGGATGCGTTCGATCAGAGCCGTCGTGCTCAAGCCCTCCACCAGCGGGAGGAGCACCACCCGTCCGCCGCGGGACTCGACGAAGGATTTGCCCGCGATCGTCCTGCCCGCCCAGTCTTCGCCTTTGATGAGGACGTCCGGTCGGA
>CAZNQN010000470.1:0-2628 GCA_964574925.1 uncultured Phycisphaeraceae bacterium
TCTGGTGGAGGTGGAAGTACGGGTGAAGGGCCCCGGCAGCGGGCGCGACGCGGCGATCACCGCCTTGCAAAGCTCCGGGCTGCGGATCCATTCCATCGAGGACGTCACCCCGTTGCCGCACAACGGGTGTCGTCCGAAGAAGAAGCGGCGCGTCTAGGCGGCGGATCCGCCGTGTCGGGACGGATACGGATGAAGGATTACTCACAACCGAGCGTAGGATAAGGAACGAGCGAGCATGGGACGGTATCTGGGACCGGTGTGTCGGTTGTGTCGTCGTGAGGGCATCAAGCTGATGCTCAAAGGGGCGCGGTGTGAGACGGCCAAGTGCGCCATGGAGCGCCAGTGGCGGGCCAAGCCCCCGGGCATGCATTCCTGGCGGCGGCGGAAGCCCGGCGATTTCGGCATCCGTCTGCGCGAAAAGCAGAAGGTCAAGCGCTATTACGGCGTGTTCGAGCGGCAATTCATGATCTACTTCCGG
Organism: uncultured Phycisphaeraceae bacterium; assembly: GCA_964574925.1. Taxonomy (GTDB): domain Bacteria; phylum Planctomycetota; class Phycisphaerae; order UBA1845; family UBA1845; genus CAZNQN01. Next base: position 479 of record CAZNQN010000470.1, read on the forward strand.
GCGGCGGAGCGGACCCGCGGTGATACGGGCGACGCCCTGCTGAGCCTGCTCGAACGGCGCCTGGACAACGTGGTGTGCAAGCTGGGGATGGCCCCCTCCCGCCGGGCGGCGCGGGCGATGATCACCCACGGCCATATCTACGTGAACGGACGCCGCCTGAATCGACCGGGCTATCTGGTCAACAAGGGGGACCGCATCACGGTCAAACCCTCGGAAAAAAGCCAGAACCTCGTGCGGCTGCACGTCGGCGACAGCGGACCGGCGGTGCAGCCGTGGTTGCAACTGGACGCCCAGCGACTGGAGGGGGTGGTGGCGGCCCTGCCCACCCGCGAGGACGTCCAGATCCCGGTCGAGGAACAGTTGATCATCGAGATGTGCAGCCGGTAACGAGGCTGTCGGCGCCGTCGGATCGGTCCGGCGGCGATCGGTCAAGCTTGGATGAGCGATTCCGCTTGGAGGTGTTCCCATGCGTATCAGGTGGCGAGGATTGGAGTTGCCCAGCCGCGTCGAACTCGATCGGGAGGTCAGCACCGATTGCTACGGTCGCTTCGTGATCGAACCGTTTGAGCAGGGGTTCGGGACCACGATCGGCAATTCCCTCCGGCGGGTGCTGTTGTCCAGCCTGGAGGGGGCAGCGGTGACGACCGTCAAGATCGAAGGCGTCTCCCACGAGTTCGCCAGCATCGACGGCGTGCTGGAGGATGTCGCCGACATCATCCTCAACATCAAGGGGCTGGTGCTGAAGATGGAAGGCGCCGAGGCGGAAACCAAGACGCTGAGGGTGGAACGCACCACCGCGGGCGAGGTCCGCGCCGGCGACATCGAGACGGATCCGGCGGTCACCATCCTCAACCCCGATCATCTCATCGCCACCCTCACCAGCGACGTCACCTTCCGGGCGGAGATGACCGTCACCACCGGGCACGGCTACGTCACCAGCGAAGAGAACCGCTCTCCGGATCAGGAACTGGGCGTCATCCCCATCGACTCGGTCTTCTCGCCGGTGCGGCGGGTGCGCTTCCGCACAGAGGACATGCGCGTCGGGCAGCGGACCAACTACGACCGGTTGATCCTCGAAATCTGGACCAACGGAGCGGTGTCGCCCTCCAACGCCCTGGTCGAAGCGGCCATGATCCTCCGCAAGCATCTCAACCCCTTCGTCATGTACACCGATCTGGGCAAGGAGACGGTGACGCTGGCGGGGGTGTCGCTGGGGGCGGAGGATCGCACCGACGCCGAGCGGGAAGAACTGCTCGACAAGCCCATCAGCGTGCTGAATCTCTCGGTGCGGGCGAAGAACTGTCTGGAGGCGGCCAACGTCACCACGTTGCGGCAACTGGTCTCGTATACCGAGGCCGAACTGCTCCGCTTCCGCAGCTTCGGCAAGACCTCCCTGCACGAGGTGCAACGCAAGCTGGAGGAAGTCGGCCTTTGCCTGGGGATGAAGGTGGACGGCGGCGCGCCCCTCTCGACCGACGAATCCGGGGAAACGACGGAAACCGGCGAAACGCAACAGGAGGAGGGCGAGGAGGACGACGCCTCGTCCACGGCCTCTTCAGGGCCGATGGAAGCCTTTACCATGGGAGACTGATCTTCCCGCCGGGCGCGCGTGCGCTCATCGGACGGGGAAACAGGTGTGACGCCATGCGACATCGAATCCATCATCGCAAACTGAACCGGACCTCGGAGCATCGCCGGGCGCTGCTGCGCAACATGGCCTGCAACATGATCGAGCACGGGCGGATCACGACCACGCTGCCCAAGGCCAAGGCGTTGCAGCCCTATTTCGAGCGGATCGTCACGCTCGCGGTGAAGGTCCGCCGCTTCTCGGCACAGGACGATCGGGCCGGCGCGCTGCGCATGCGCCGACGTCTGCACCAGATGCTGGGCGATCGGGCGATCATTCCGGCCGACCACCGCGACGACTACGCCATGATGTCCGACGCCCACCGCCGCAAGACGCTCCGCATGGTCAGCGGCCGCCGCTATCGCACGGGAGATCCCAAGGGGCGCCTCGCGTTCACCGCCGAATCCGTCATGCACCGTTTGATCGAGCATATCGCCCCCCGCTATGAAGACCGCCCCGGCGGGTATACCCGCCTGATCCGTTTGCCGAAGCCGCGACTGGGCGACTGCGCTCCGCGCGCGAT
>CAZNQN010000471.1:0-2595 GCA_964574925.1 uncultured Phycisphaeraceae bacterium
TTCTTCCGTTTCTGCTCGCCGGCTTGGTTCCCGGTTGCCTGTCGGGATCGCTGGCGACGGATACCGGCCCGCGACCGCCGGGTTTCCGCTGGTCGATGGCGCCGCAGCAGATGGTCCACGTGGGCGAGACCGTCCATTTCGACTTCGTTCTCCAGGATGCCGCACACCGTTTCGTGCCGCCCTTCGAGCTGGTCGATTACGTCGTCTTGCAGGTGGGGGGGGACCGCCTGGAAGCGGAGCCCGATGCCCAGGGGCATTTCACGTTCACCTACCGGTTCGACCGGGTCCGGCCCGGCGATCGGATCCCGGTCACCGCCTCCGCCTACGCCCAGCGCGGCCCGCGGGATTTCATGTTCATCCCCGAGGAGGGACGGTGGCTGCACAACGACAGCCCAGCCAATACCCCCGATCGCAAGCTCTTCTCGGACAGCGTGATCCTGATCGTCTACGCCCTCTCGATCGACCTGCCGATTCCGCCTCCATCGGCTCCGCTCGATCCGGAATCGGGCGTGCTGCGAATCGCGGGGGAGGGGAGCGGGAAGGAAACGAAGGTCTACCTCGACCGCCCGCATCGGCCGGGGTTTCGATTGATCGGTCCCGACGAGCAGGGGGGGTACCGCATCCGGTACGAACCCCCGGCCGGGATGCTGCCTGCCGCCGGAACCGTGCGGGCGGAGTTCACGGTGTACGACGTGGCGGGCAAGGCGTACACCGTGTCCCGGACCCTGCCCGTTCCCTGAGCTGGCACGGCCTGCACGAGACGGGTAGGATGAGGCCTGCGTGGTCCGCGACAAGGGCTTTAGGAAGGGCAATCATGGCGCGGCGTCACAATCATTACGAGGCCGCTTTCGAGGACTTCCTTCGTTCCCAGGGGTGGCCCTACGTTCCCGTCGACGAAAAGAAAAAGGCCATCTTCGCCGGCAGCCGCATCAAGTCCTTCGATTTCCTGATCTACCGTCCGGGCGGGCAACCCTGGCTCGTGGACGTCAAGGGCCGCAAGTTCCCGTACCAGGGATCGGGCGGACGGCGCTACTGGGAGAACTGGGTCACACGGGAAGACCTCGTCGGGCTGGCCGAATGGGAGGACGCATTCCGGGGCGAGTTCGAGCCGGTCTTGGCGTTCGTCTACTGGCTGCTGCGTCCGGTGGACCCGGAGGAGGCGCCGGGACGGGTTCACCTGTTCCGCGGCCGCTGGTACGCCCTGCTGTGGATATCGGCCACCGATTACGCCGCCCACGCCCGCCGCCGCTCGCCGAAATGGGATACCCTCTCCGTACCCGGGCGGGACTTCCGCAGCCTGGCCCGACCGCTGGGCGTGGCGTAAACGCTCCCGCCGCCGACCTTTACCGGGCGGCGGGAAGCCGTAGAATCTCAAGAGGCGCTGCGACGTCGCCGGTGCCACGGTGGATCAGAGGCGTACCCGTTCGGTGCGGCCAGGAAACGAAGACGATGCGGACTCGATGGGGAGCGTGGTTCTCACGGGGGGTGACGGCGTTGGCGTCTTTCTGGCCGGCGACGGCGTTCGCCCAGAAACCCGGTCGCGTTCCCAACGAGGACGCCGGCATGCTGCCCTGGGTGGTGGCGATCGGTCTGCTGATCGTGGTGTGCGCCCCGGCCGCCATCAACGCCAAGCGGTCCCATCTGGATTGACCTCGCTTTCGGACGGTTCCCGCTCGCCCGCACCCTTCGTGTGGCGACCTGCGCGGGTGGGAATGCCGCTGGATTCCCTGAAGGATGTGGAGGACCATGCCATGAACCCGAAACGATTTCTGCTGGTCGTGCTGGCGGGGCTCAATGTTCTGCTGGGCCTGTCGCTGTGGATGAAGGTGGGAGGGCCCCCGAAGGCTTATGCCGCCGCCGCCCGCCCGGGACAGATGTTGTGCGTTACGGCCAAGGTCGCCGGACAGCAATACGACCTGTTGTGGATCGTGGACACCGCTTCGCGGAAGCTGTTCGCCCTGTATCCCCAGCCCGGACGGGCGACCCATCTCGTGCCCGCCGCTCCGCGGGATCTGGCCAAGGACTTCAACCGCTGATCGAAAGGGAGTGGCCATATGAGCGATCGGACGAAACTCGACCGGACGGATTTCGGACTCGGCGTGCTGTCGATCACGGCCGTGGTCCTTTTTGTCGCGTGGATCCTTCCTGCCGGCCGGCCGACGCCGGCACTGGCCGACGGGATGACGACCTCCGGCGGCGATTATGTCGTGAGCGTGGGCGCGGTGGATGTGGCGGACGAAGAATACGTGTATGTGATGGACGTCCCCACGGAGCGGATCATCGCCTATCGCTTCGACCTGCGGCGCAAGGCCATCGACCTCGTGCAGGGCATCGACTTCGGCGACATCCGTCGCAAAGCGGGCGCCAAGCCGTAGCGACCCTGCACGTCATCGCAGCCGCCGTGCCTGCAAGAGGCGTGGACGGCAACGATAACGGCCGCCCCGGCATCCAGTGCCGACGGCGGGCGCTTGGGCGGAAAAGAAACGCCCCCCTTGGCCCGCCCCGCCGGAATGCAACATAACATATATTATCAGACGTTGAAGATTTCGGCAGGGGGGGCATGAAGCCATGAAGCCCGGTGTCGGACATCCGTCG
>CAZNQN010000472.1:0-2582 GCA_964574925.1 uncultured Phycisphaeraceae bacterium
CAAACACGCCAGCATCACCCCGAACCCGATCGCCTCGTCCAGCTTCGTGAACAAAACCCGGTCCACCCCCACCTCGCGGAACTCGCGGATCGTCTGGTCGAGAACCGCTTCTCCGCTCGTCCCCGAAAGCACCAGGTGGATCTCATCCGGGCGGACCACGTCGAAGAACGAACGCAGCTCGCGGATCTTCGCCCCGTCCCGCTGGCTCCGACCGGCCGTGTCCACCAGGATCACGTCCCGGTCCGCCAGCTTCGCCACCGCGTCCTTCATCTCCGGCGGCGACATCACCACGTGCAACGGCACGTCGATCAGGTCGGCATAGGTGCGAAGCTGCTCGACGGCCGCGATCCGGTACGTGTCGATCGTGATCAACCCCACCTTCCGCCCTTCCCGCAGGCACATGTTCGCCGCCAGCTTGGCGATCGTCGTCGTCTTCCCCACGCCCGTCGGACCGATCAGGGCGATGATCGTCGGCCGACCCCGATGCCGCGGACGGATCCCCCCCGCCACCGGAAGCATGCCCTCGATCTTCTTCGCCAGCGCCGCCCGCACCGCCTCGGCGTCCTGCAACTGCGACGCGCTCAGCTCCCGCCGCACCTCGTCCACCAGACGATGGGCGAGCTCCTCCGCCACCTCGTTGCGCACCAAACGCTGGTAGGTCTCATAGAGTCGATCGGACCACTCGGGAATCTGGCGGCGGCGCGTCTCCCGCACCAGATCCTCGACGGCGTGACACAACGTCGCCACCCGTGTGGCGAGCGCGTCCCGCTGGGAGGAAGGGACGTCGTTGACCGCGGCTGTGCCCGGCACCGGCATGCGTCTCGCAGCTCCCTCTGCACCAACCGTCCGCCTTGACGGTAAAGAAAGTGTACCGCGCCGAAGCGGCTCGGGCAAATCCTCCGCACACGCCGCCGCCGTGATCTCCACCCGACCCTCCCGGCCGACGCCCAGGATCCGCTCCCGCGGCAGCGTCCGCGTGTGGAGAATGACCGCATCCGGACCGAATTGCAGCTTCACCTTCCGCAGGGCTTCGGCCATCGTCCGACCGCGAAACGTTCTAACGTTCATCGCTCAGTTCCACCATCCCATGGGTTTCCATCTCGAACCCCCGCACGATCTCGTTGTAGGACAGCACGGCCACCGTGGGGAGCCGGACCTCGATCATCTTCCGCACCCACGGGCGGATCTGCGGCGGGCACAGCAGAACGGGCGTCCGCCCCCGCAGCGCCGTCGTCGCCTCCTCCACCCGTTTCCGGATCGCCTCCACGATCCGCGTCTGCAACGACGGCGACAGCGTCAGCGTCGATCCGTGCTCGCTCCGTTCGATGTTCTGGGCGATCATCTCCTCCAGCGCGGGATCGAGCGTGATGCAGTGGATCCGCCCGTCGTCGCCCTTGTGCAGATGACACAGCGTCCGCGCCAGCGCGTGCCGGGCATATTCCGTCATGATCTCCGGATCGTGGGTCCGCGAGGCCACGTCCGCAATCGCCTCCACGATGGATTCCAGGTCCCGGATGGGCACCCGCTCCCGCAATAGAAGCTGCAACACACGTTGGATCTCGCCCGGCTTGAGCACCTCGGGCACCACCTCCTCGACCAGTTTCGCCGCCCGCTCGCGGAGATGGTCCAGCAGGCGGTTGACCTCCTGCCGCGTGAGCAGCTCGTCCGCGTGCCGCCGGATCAACTCCGTCAGGTAGGTGGCGATCACGCTCGACGGCTCCACCACCGTGTAATTGCGATGTTCCGCCTCGTGCCGGTGCTCCTCCTCGATCCACAGCGCCGGCAGACCGAACGCCGGTTCCCGCGTCGGAATGCCGTTGATCGGCTCCGTCACCGTCCCTCCGTGCCCCGGCAGAACCTCGCCCTTCCCCACCTCCATGCCCCGCAGTTTCACGCGGAACTGGTTCGGTTCGAGCTGCATGTCGTCGCGGATGCGGATCGGCGGCACGATGATGCCCAGCTCCTGCGCCAGTTGACGCCGCATGTTCGTGATCCGGTCCAGCAGGTCTCCTCCCTGCTTGCGGTCCACCAGGCGGATCAGCCCGTATCCCACGTCCAGCTCCATCTTGTCCGGCGCCAGGTGCTGTTCGATCCGCTCCGACGTCGCCGGTCGGGTCTTGGCCGCCACCGCCTGCAACGCCACCGCCTGTTGCTGCTGCCGCAGCAGGTGCGCCGCCGCCAGGCAGCTCGCCAGCAACACGAACAACGGAAACTTCGGCAACGGTGTCAGCGTCAGCGTCACCAGAAACGCCCCCGTCAGCGCCAGCGCCACCGGCTGATTGAACAACTGGCTCAGCAGCTCCTCGCCCAGGCTCTTCTTTTCCGCCGAGCGCGTCACGATCATCGCCGCCGCGATCGAGATGATGAACGCCGGGATCTGCGACACCAGCCCGTCCCCGATCGTCAGGATCGTGAAGTTCCGCAGCGTGTCCGAAAGCGACCATTTCAGCTCCACCAGCCCGACATAGATCCCCCCCAGGATGTTGATCAGCGTGATGACGATCCCCGCGATGGCGTCGCCGCGGACGAACTTGCTCGCCCCGTCCATCGCCCCGTAGAAGTCGGCCTCCCGGGCGATCTCC
>CAZNQN010000473.1:0-2581 GCA_964574925.1 uncultured Phycisphaeraceae bacterium
CCGTAATCCTTCTTTTTCCCCGTCACGACGGCTCGCACCCGGGCGGAATCGTACGCCTCCACCCCACCGAACGGGAACGAAGTCTCCGGTGATCTCCTGCCAAACTGGCAGCATGACGGCGGCGGGATGCCGCTTTTGACAGCGTTCAGGCCGACCGGGCAAGAAGAGGAAACCGCCCATCCTGAGACTGCTTTTTTCATAACTTCTTGTTTTCCATTGGGTTACGACGGATCGGGCCGGATCGGACGGCGGTGGCGGGCGGTTGGCACCGGGCTTGCTCATTCTCGGGCGTGCGGAATGTCCGCGCCCGCGGGCGGATCGGCGTCACCGGGCACGCGACGCATCGCGGCGCCGGGGCGGTGTCGGCCGGCGGGCGATTCGGGTTGGAAACCGTTCAGGAAGGAGCGAGAGACCATGGCGAAGCTGAAGATCAGACCCATTGGCGACAAGGTCATCGTCAAGCGCGTCGAGGCGGAGGAGAAGACGGCGGGGGGGATCGTCCTGCCGGATACGGCCAAGGAGAAGCCCCGCCGGGGGCAGGTGCTGGCCGTGGGCAACGGACGCCTGCTCGACGACGGGACGCGGAGCGAGATGCAGGTCAAAAAGGGCGACGAGGTGGTCTTCACCAGCTACGCCGGGACGGAGATCAAGGTCGACGGGGAGGAATGCATGATCGTGGACGAGTCCGACATCCTGGGCATCGTGGAATAGGGATGCCGGATGCGGACGGGCGCTGCGGGGCCGGAAGGACCGCGCCGCGGCATCCTCCCGCCGTCGATACGGCGCGGGGGAAGGCGGTGAACGTCATCGAACCTTGTTGAATCGCTGAAGAAAAGGAGCGAACGCCGATGGCAGCGAAGCAGATTGCGTATCAGATGGAGGCCCGCGAGGCCATTCGCCGGGGTGTCAAACAGTTGGCACGGGCGGTCAAGGCGACCCTCGGCCCCTGCGGGCGGAACGTGGTGATCGAGAAGTCCTTCGGCTCGCCGACCGTCACCAAGGACGGCGTGACGGTGGCGAAGGAGATCGAGCTGGAGGAACCCTACGAGAACATGGGCGCCCAGATGGTCAAGGAAGTGGCGTCCAAGACGTCGAACGTCGCCGGCGACGGGACGACGACGGCGACCGTCTACGCCGAGGCCATCTACGACGAGGGGCTCAAGAACGTCGCCGCCGGTGCCGAGGCGATGGAGCTGAAGCGCGGCATCGAAGCGGCCGTCGAGACCGTCGTCAAGGAAATCGAGAAGATGGCCACCCCCGTGGACAGCACCGAGCAGATCGCCCAGGTGGGAACGTGTGCGGCCAACCAGAACGCCGAGATCGGACGGCACATCGCCGAGGCGATGGACAAGGTGGGCAAGGACGGCGTGATCACCGTCGAGGAAGGCAAGACGCTGGAGACGACGGTGGAGCTGGTGGAAGGGATGCAGTTCGACAAGGGGTATCTCTCGCCGCACTTCATCAACAAGTTCGACGACCTGGTCTGCGAGCTGGAGAAACCCTTCGTCCTGATCCACGAGAAGAAGATCACCAGCGTCAAGGACATGATCCCGCTGCTGGAGCAGGTCTCGCAGTCGGGGCGTCCGCTGCTGATCATCGCCGAGGACGTGGAGGGCGAGGCGCTTGCCACGCTGGTCGTCAACAAGCTGCGCGGAACGCTCCAGTGCTGTGCCGTCAAGGCACCCGGTTTCGGCGACCGCCGCAAGGCGATGCTGGAGGACATGGCCATTCTGACGGGTGCCACAGCCATCTTCGAAGACCTGGGGCGGAAGCTGGAGAACGTCCAGCTTTCCGACCTGGGGACGGCCAAGAAGGTCCGCGTCGACAAGGAGACCACCACCATCATCGAGGGCGGCGGTTCGACGGACCAGAACAAGGCGCGGACCGAGCAGAACAAAAACGAGATCGAGACGACCACCAGCGACTATGACCGGGAGAAGCTGGAGGAGCGGCTGGCCAAGCTCTCCGGCGGCGTGGCGCAGATCAACGTCGGCGCCGCGACCGAAGTGGAGATGAAGGAGAAGAAGGCGCTGGTGGAAGACGCCCTGCACGCCTGTCGGGCGGCGGTGGAGGAAGGCGTGCTGCCCGGCGGCGGAGTGGCCGTCCTGCGGACGATCCCGGCGCTGGACAACCTCATCAAGAAGCTCAAGGGCGATCAGAAGACGGGGGCGGACATCATCCGCCGCGCCCTGACGGCGCCCATCAAGCACATCGCCGAAAACGCCGGACTCGACGGCTCGATCGTCTGCCAGAAGGTGATGGAGTCGAGCGATCCGAACTTCGGCTACAACGCCCTGACCGGCGAGTACGGGGACATGATCAAGATGGGCGTGCTGGTGCCGGCCAAGGTCGAGCGCGTGGCGCTTCAGAACGCCGCCAGCGTCGCCAGCTTGCTCCTGACGACCGACTGCTTGATCAGCGAGATCAAGGAGAAGGAAAAGGAGAAGAAGCCTGCCGGTGCCGGGATGGGCGGCATGGGCGGCATGATGTAAACGCTTGCCGCCCCGCCGCTCGGAAGCAACCGACGCGGCGGGACGAACGCGATCCACAATGTGGGTGGTAGGGTGGGTGTCTCGGGAAG
>CAZNQN010000474.1:0-2573 GCA_964574925.1 uncultured Phycisphaeraceae bacterium
GGCCCACGGTGACGGAACCGGCCACCCCCACCTGTCCGACGAACAGACAATCCGGTCCGATCTTCGTCCCGTGGCCGATGACGATCACGTTGCCGAACTTCGTGCCGGGGCCGATCTCGGTGCGCCCGAGGGTCGCGCGGTCGATGGCGCAGTTGGCGCCGATCTCCACGTCGTCGCCGATCACGGTGCGGCCGATCTGCGGAATCTTGACCCACTTGTCGCCCCGCGGCGCGTACCCGAGCCCGTCCTGGCCGATGACCGAACCGGCATGAATCGTGACCCGGTTCCCCAGCTCGCACCCGTCGTAAACGACCACGTTGGGAAACAGCGTGCAATCATCGCCCAGGCGGGCGCCGTCCCCGACGTAACACCCCGGATAGATCGTGCAGCGGTCGCCGATCGTCACCTCCGCGGCGATGGTGACGCCCGGGGCGATGTTGGCGTCGGTCCCGATGCGGGCCGTCGGATCGATCACCGCCTGTTCGCTGACGCCCCATTGCGGATGCTTGCGGTGCCCGTGGAGGGCGACGATGGCCGCTGTGACGGCGGCGTACGGATCGCCGCAGCGCAGGGCGCTGACCCCGTCGGGGACGTCGATGCCGTTGCCGACGATGACCGCCGAGGCCCGCGTCCGCCGCAGGGTGTCCGTGTAGCGGGGGTTGGAGAGGAAGCTCAGCTCCCCCTCACCCGCTTCTTCGAGGGTGTTGACGGCCGAGACCGTGCGATCCTCGCCGTCCAGGCGCACGCTCAGCCCGGCTTCTTCGATGATGCGGCAAAGCTCGCTGAGTCGCACGTTCGTGCTCCCGCGCCGCGCTGATCCCTCCGGACGGACCGCCCATCCGGAACGGGGGGCATTGTACGAACAGCCCCGGCGACCTCCAAATCCACAGGACCACCCATAAACTGAGCCGTGACCGAGGGAGCGGAACACGAATGCCGAGGGGAGCGGGGGACACCCTGAGCCCCGACCGGCTTCTCCTGCCTGTCTGTGTGCAATGTACAGACCGGCATACCTGCACACAGCAGGTGCGGAGGCGCTCCTCATTCCGTTGCCTGCTGGAGACACGAAATGTCCATCGGCTCGGGGAACGAGTTCGGAGCCCGCCGATCAGGATCGTTTCTTCGGTCTTTCGTAGAGGTACGCGCACGGTTCGTGGCGGTTTCGACCGGCGGAGAAGACGGAGAACTTCGCCCCGGACCAGATGGCCGCGGCGCCAAACTCGCCCGATTTCGAAAGGGCGTAGAACTTGACGTCGAAGTTGGGCCGACCGTCCTTGCGGAGAAGCCGTTTCTCCGTCGTGGTCTCCACGATCCGCCGCAGGGCGTAGAGGCAGGCGTCGGTGGGCGACATGCCCTGCCGCATGGCTTCGACCACCGTGTGGCTGCCGCAGATCTTGATGACGGCCTCGCCCCGACCGGTGCTGCCCGCCGCGCCCACCTTGTTGTCCACGTACAGCCCGGCGCCGATGATGGGCGAGTCGCCCACCCGGCCGGGAATCTTGAAACTCAAACCGCTGGTGGTGGTCACGGCTCCCAGGTTCCCCGATGCATCCCGCGCGCAGCAGTGGATCGTCCCGTAGGTAAAGGGGATGTCTGCAAGTGCGTTGGACTGGGCGTCGTCATCGGGCACCTCCGGCGGAATCCAGTCATCATCCTTCGAGAGGGTCTCTTTCCAGCGCAGCCAGACGCGGCGGGCCTTGTCGGTCAGCAGGTTGACCTCCGTAAAGCCGTGCGCGCGGGCGAACCGCAAGGCCCCTTCGCCGACGAGCAGAATATGGTCCGTGCGTTCCATGACGGTCTTGGCCACGCGCGAGGGGGTCTTGATGTTGCGCAGGGCGGCGACGGCGCCGCATCGGCACGTCGGCCCGTGCATCACGCACGAGTCCAGCTCCACCACGCCGTCCTCGTTGGGCAGCCCGCCGTAGCCGACGGTCATGTCGTCGGGATCTTCCTCCACGATGTTGACGCCCGCGATCACCGCGTCGAGCGGATCGGTCCCGGCGGCGAGGAGTTCCGACGCCTTTTTCGTCGCCCGCAGACCGTTGGCGCTGGAGACCACCACGATGTCACCGTTGGCCCGGTCGGCGTGTTCCGCTTTCGTCGTGACGACCGAGGGACCGAACACGCCCGTGGCGGCCACCGCAGCCGCCGACTGCAAGAATCCGCGTCGAGAAAGTTCGCTCATCGCCTGCTTCCTTCCAATGGAGGATGAAACATTCCGGGTTCGCGCGGGCTTGAAACCCGCGGCTTCGTTCATTCGCTATTCGCCATTCGACATTCGTTCGACCGCTCTCTCACCTGTCTGCGTGCGTGCCTGCACGAACAGGCAGGCGCTCGCGGCTCTGTTCATTATGCTATTCGAGATTCATCATTCGTCATGTGCAAGCGCCCGCTCTCTCACAGTCGCGGCTCTGTTGGAGCGGTCGCGACGCCGTTTCCGGATTGCACCGCTGGCAAGGGCGTTCTTTTCCAATTCCAACATCCGCCGTTTCAGCGAGATTCCCTGGGGAGCGGAAAAGCCGCCGAGACCGCCGTCCCCGCGCAACACGCGGTGGCAGGGCACGATCAGGGGC
>CAZNQN010000475.1:0-2559 GCA_964574925.1 uncultured Phycisphaeraceae bacterium
GATACGTGGCGGCGGTGGACGGCGAGCGGGTGCGGCTGGAGGGACCGGCCGGGATCTCCGACGTGCCGATGCGATCGGTGGTGTCGGTGCGGCTGGTTCCCGGCGGGGCGGAACCCCTTCCGGATCGGCGGTTCGTGGTCCGGTTCCGGCGGAGCGGTCGCATCACGGCGACGGCCGTTTCGCCGGATGGGAGTGACATGGTCTTGACACTTCCGGACGGGCGGCGGGCGCGGACGTCCCTGCGTTCGATGGTGGAGGTCGAGGCGGAAGGGGGGCGGTGGGTGTGGCTGTCGTCGCTCGACCCGGTCAGCCGGGAGCAGACGCCGATGCTGTCGCTGGCGTGGGAGCCGCGGTGGGACGCGAACGTGCTGGGCGGTCCGCTGCGGGTGGCGGGGGAGACCTTCACGCGCGGGATCGGCGTGCACAGCCGGTCGAGCTTGATCTATGAGCTGGGCGGGCGCTACCGGCGGTTCGTGACCTATTTCGGGCTGGACGATGTGAGCGGACCACTGGCGGACGTGGACGTGTTCGTGCTCGTGGACGGCGTGCGGCGGTTCCAGCAGACGGGCGTGACCGCGGGACGGCTGTACGGCCCGGTGCGGATCGACCTGACGCGGGCGAAACGGATCGAGCTGGTGGTGGACTTTGGTCGCAACGGCGACATGCAGGACCGCTTCGACTGGATCGAAGCGGCGCTGGTGAAGTAGAGACCTGAGGCGTGAGACCTGAGGCGTGAGGGGTGGGGGGATGGCAGGTCGGCGGTTCTTCCGCCGAAACGGGTTCGGATCGCGTATTCTGAATGAACGTTGAACCGGACTCGATCGGGAGAACGCCGGTTGGTCAGGGTCCGTTTCCTTCCCGATTCGCCATCCATCATTCGACATTCGTTTTCCGCTCCCTGACCCGTCTGCGTGCAACGCCTGCCTGTGCGTTGCACGCAGACAGGCACAGGAAGGCGGTCGCGGCTCGGTTGCGGCGGTTGCGGCTCTGTTCATTTCCGCTTCCTCACGGTCGCGGCTCAGTTGCGGCGGTCGTGGCTCAATAGGAGGCGTCGCGGCGCTGTTCACGGAGAGGCGTCGTCGCCGCATTCGCACGGGGCGCGGGCATGGGACCGCACGAAACTGGCGATTGCCTGTCGAATCGGTCGATGATGCCTATCATAGAGGGGAGAAAACGGCGCGGGCGGGGAAACGAAGCGGATCGACGATCGTGCAGGCGGGCAAGGCCGACATCGCGGAACACGTGGCGGGGCGGACGACGGTGCGCTCGGTCTCCTGGCGGGACTACGCAGCGCTGCTGCGTCCGGCGCAGTGGATCAAGAACGTGGTGGTGCTGGCCGGTCCCGCCGCCGCCCTTCGCCTCTCCGACACGGAAGGGATCGTTCGAGCGCTGACCGCTTTTGTCGCTTTCTGCCTGGTGGCGAGCGCCGGATACGCCCTCAACGACGTGCTGGACGCCCGTTCGGACGCCCGTCATCCGACGAAGCGCTCCCGGCCGGTGGCGCGGGGCGCGGTGACGCCGACGGCGGCGGTGCTCCTGGCGGCCGGGTTGCTCATCGCCGGCGTGTGGCTCAGCGCGGCGGGTCTGAACCGGCGGGTGACGCTGGTGCTGGGGGGCTACTTCGTGCTGTCGGGCTTGTACTCGCTGGTGCTCAAAGACCGCGTCATCCTCGACGTGGTGGTGCTGGCGATGGGGTTCGTCATGCGGGCATGGGCGGGGACGCTGGCGGTGGACGTGCACACCTCGCACTGGCTGATCGCCTGCGTGTTCACGCTCTGTCTGTTCATGGGGTTCGGCAAGCGGCGTTGCGAGATCACGCTGATCGGCGACGCAACGGAAGCGAGCACGCACCGCCCGACGCTGTTGCGCTACACGCCCGACCTGCTCAACCACCTGATCACCGTCTCGGCCGGCATCGCCGTCATCACGTTCCTGCTCTACACGATGGACAGCGGAGGCCACCCGCCGCCCTTCCCCAAGGACCAGTTGTTCTACACCCTGCCGGTGGTGGTCTACGGCGTGTTCCGCTTCGCCATGCTCACCGAGATGGGGCGCTACGCCGGACCGACGGAGATCGTGCTCCGCGACCGGCCGCTGCTGGCCACCATCCTGCTGTGGGTGCTGCTCGCCCTGCTGATCGCCTATCAGACGCGCGTTTTCGGGGAAGGAGGGATCACCGCATGGCTGGGCGGGCGATGAACACGACGACCGCGTCGAGCACCGGCGGTTTTCCGCCTTCACGGCGTTTCTCGTCTTTGTGTTCCGAGCCGCGGGCTTCAGCCCGCGCGATCTCTCCGAACTCCATGCGCATCCGGGGGGGATACGCCCGGTCCACATGGTTAAGAAAAGCTCTTGGGTCGGGCGCCCTCCGCCCGCCTCCGGGAAGGCCGACCCCATGACGCGATCCACCGTCGCCGTCGTCCGCACCCGTCCCGAAACGGTGCTGGAGGATTATCACCGGGTGATGAACCTGGCCGGGTATCGGGAGGTCATCGACCCGGCGGCGACGACGGCGCTGAAGATCAACATCAGTTGGCACTTCTTCTATCCCGGCAGCTC
>CAZNQN010000476.1:0-2549 GCA_964574925.1 uncultured Phycisphaeraceae bacterium
CGACCGCCGCGCTGGAGCGCGAACTGCGCGAGGAGCTGAACGTAACGGTCGCGGACATCGTTTCAAGGACCGTCCTCGGCCTCGTCCGCGACCGCATCACCCATCAGCCGGAACTGCTCTTCGAGATTCGCGTTGCTCTCTCCGCCGAGACGCTGGCGGCCCGCCGTGGTGGTGCCGCCTCCGCCGATGAACACGCCGATGTGCTCGCCGTTGCCGCGGCGGACGACGAGCTCGCTTCCTTCCTGGCCCGGCACCGTGAAGCCGTATCACCCGTCGCCCAGGCCGCCCTGCTCCTGTTCGGCTGCTTCCGATGGCATCAGGACTGGTTCCGCCGGCTCACGCTGTTGCTGTACGGGCAGGTTCTGCCCCTTCCCCCGACCGCCTGACCGGACCCAGCCGTCGCCGGATCTCCATCAGAACCGCCACGGCGAACAGAGGCCGGGACTCCAACGCAGCCGCGACCACGGGACGGGGCCGCGACCGTCTGCCCGTGCCTGTCTCCGTGCAACGCACAGGCAGGCGTGCGGGCACACAGACAGGTCGGAGAGCGGAAACGAAGGGCGAGTATCGAATAGAGCGTTCTGAGTTCCGCGCCGCGGCTTGAGGCCGGCACGAGGTCTCCGCACTCCATCCGCATTCGGTGGGGGATATGCCCGCGTCCACATTTTGAGAAATGCTCTAACCTCGCATCGTCGACGACGCATGAAACGGATCCCGATAAAGTCCGACCCGACGTCCCGGCGTCTTCGACCTTTCGTTTATTCTGCGGTCTGCATTCGGACCTCTGCATGTTGCGAGGGTTCGAGCCTGCGCGGCGGATCGATCCGCCGCCCCGCCGGCGGTTGCTCCGTTCCCGGCGAACCGGTTATGATCCTCGCGGACGGAGGAACTCGCCGCCCCGGTGACCGTCCCGTTTGACCCTTGTCCAGGAGCCTTTCGTGCTGACGCTGACGTTTCTCGGTGTCGGATCCGCCTTTGCGAAACGCAACGACCAGTCCAACGCATTGATCGAGGCGTGGGAGAAAGGTCCCTCCGACCAGCCGGTGCCCGACGATCTCGTGCTCGTCGATTTCGGCACCACCGGTCCGATCGCGTTGCATAAGCTTCGCGGCCGGACCGGCTTCGCCTATCTCGACTGCGGCGGCACGATCCGTTACAACGCCATCTCCCGCATTTTTCTGACCCACCTGCACGCCGACCACATCGGCGGGCTGCCCGAGCTGGCCGGCATGAACCGCCACGCATCGGGCGACACCCCCTTTCGTCCCCAACTGATCGCCTTCCAGGACGTGTTGGTGGATCTCTGGGAGCACGCGCTGCGGGCAGGGCTCGGCGTCCTGCCCGGCAGGGTCGCCTCCCTGGAGGACTACTTCGACCCCTACCCGCTGCTCCCCGCCGACCAGGGCGGACCCGACCGCTTCAAGCTGCTCGATCGCTATGAGCTGATTCCGTTCGCCACCGATCACGTCCGTGTCCATCGTCGCTTCGACTGGCCCAGCTTCGGCCTGCTCCTCCGCGACGTGATGACCGGCGCCTCGGCCGTCTATTCCGGCGACACCCGCTTCGATCCGGAAACCTTCACGGGCAAGATGCGCGACGCCTCCATCGTCTTTCACGATGTCCAGCTCGACGACAACGAGGACGGCATCCACGCCACATTGGCGCAGTTGCGCACCCTTCCCCCCCCGGTGCGGGAGAAGACCGTCCTCTATCATTATGGGGACGACTGGGACAGCGGCGCCTACGCCTTCGTCGCCGACGAGTTCGCCGGGTTCGCCCGCCCACATTATCGGTACGTCCTCTTCGAGTAGCTTGCCCCGCGCCGGATGCGGACCCGAACGGTTCTGCCGCGGGCGATCGACGACCGCTTGCCGCGCCGGTTCCAAACCCGCAGGCGCCCGCGAGCAGGACGTCGAATCAAGATGACTACCTGGACTTGACAGTCACGCCGCGTTTCCGTTAGGATCACCGGTTGAGAGGACGTGTTTGGGGAGCGTACCCGGAAGCTCACCGAGCGCCGGGGTTCCAAGACCACAGATCGGCAGAGCAAAGGGTACGCGCGGATGGATCGTAGGCGTGGGCGGGCTGAACGGCTCGGTGTGTCGCAGCCCTTCACGGCGTAGAAGGCGTCGCCGCTTCTTGTGCGTCTTGCGTCGTACGTTCTGATTCGGGTTCCGCAGGGTTCGCCATACCGCTCGGGAAGTGGGGGCGTGGAGCCGGATTGCTCGCCCTATCTGCACGCCTCCGTGTAGGACCGCTGTTTAAGGGCGGATGTGAGGATTCGTAACGGATGAGGCCGACGCGGGACGATCCCGCTTCGTCGGTCGGGGGATGGAAGGAAAGCTCGTCAGAGGGTTCCTCTCTCGTCGCGTCTTGTGAGGGGCCTTGAGCGAAAACGGAGGACTCAGGATGCGTCGAGAGGTTTTCCTGTGGACCGCAATGGGGATGGTCGCCGCCGGGCTGTCAGCCGCCCGCGCGGAGACGTCCTTTACCTACCAGGGACAGCTCAAGCAGGACGGTCGTCCCGTCAACGACACCTGCGATTTCGT
>CAZNQN010000477.1:0-2525 GCA_964574925.1 uncultured Phycisphaeraceae bacterium
TGTTTGGGCGCCACGGCCGGGGTCTCCGTCTTCGGTTTCCGATTCTGAGACGTGTCCTGGGGTGCGGGGGCCTGGCCAAGGCTCGACCTCGCCAGGCATCCGATGCAGACGATAAGCACGGTTCGCGTCGCCGCCGTCATGATGTTCTCCTCATTGCAGGAACCTGGCGGCCCGCCCGCCGCGTTCGTTCGCGCGGACCCGTCCGCCCCGCAGCCCGTTTCGATCCCCGCCATTCTAGATCCGCCGCAGGGTCCGTCAAAAACGGGATGCGTTCGTGTCAGCCTCGCTTTCCAAATCCTGCATCGGCGTGTTGTATTCCAGCCCGCACCTTGCTCGGCGTCGATCGCAGCGGTAAGGTAAGACCTCCGACAGGTAAGGAGAGCGACGTGTCCCACCGGTTCATCAAGGATCTGAAGCCCGGACAGCGCATCGAAAACGAGGTCTACCTCGTTCAATCGAAGGATCTGCGCACCACCACCCAGGGCAGTCTCTACATCCACGCCGTGCTGGCGGACAAGACCGGGCAGCTCGTCGCCCGTCACTGGCAGGCGACGGAGGACCTCTTCCGCGAGATGGACCGGCATCGCTTCCTCCGCTTCAAGGGGCGGACGGAGAACTACAAGGGCAACCTCCAGTTCATCATCGAGGGGATGCAGCCGGCGGAGGAGGGGTCCTTCGACGTGGCCGACTTCCTCCCCGCCACCAGCAAGGACGTGGGGCGGATGTGGTCGCGGCTTACGGCGATCCTGAACACGATCGCCGACCCGGATCTCAAAGCGCTGGTGGACGCCTTCCTGGCGGATGAAGCGATGATGGCCGACTTCCGGCGGGCGCCGGCGGCCACCGCCCTCCACCATGCCTACCTCGGCGGATTGCTGGAACACACGCTCAACGTGCTGGAGGTGGCGCAGAAAGTGCTCCCCTTTTATCCCAAGCTCAACGCCGACCTCGTCCTCGCCGGAATCTTTCTCCACGACATCGGCAAGGCGCGGGAGCTGAGTTACGAAACCTGCATCGGGTACACCGATCGCGGCCAGCTCGTCGGGCACATCACCCTGGCGGTCATCTGGATCCAGGAAAAGGCGAAGGAGGCGTCCCGCAAAACCGGTCGCCCCTTCCCCGAACCGCTGCTGTCCGTCTTGCAGCACATCGTGCTCAGCCATCACGGGCAGTACGAGTTCGGCAGCCCCAAGCTTCCGGCGACGCCCGAGGCCATCGCCGTCCATCACCTGGACAACCTCGACGCCAAGGTCACGATGTTCCTCAACGAGATCGACAAGGAACCGTCCAACGGAAACTGGACGGGCTTCATTCGTTCCCTCAATACCAAGGTCTTTCGGCCCAACGTGGCGGGCGGTCCGACGGAGCCGGCCTCCGAGGATCCCGCCCCCGCGCCCTCCGTCGTCCCATGAGATACACCCAGCTTACCGAAACGCAGGTGCGCGCCGCCCTGGACGCCATCGGCGCCGATTCGATCGACGACCTGTTCCGCCCGGTTCCGCAACGATTCCGTTTGCAAAAACCGCTGGCGCTGCCAAAGGGGTTGAGTGAGCCGGAACTGCTCGCCGACGCCGCCGCCCTGGCCGACCGCAACCGGACCTGTACGAGACGCCCCTGTTTCCTGGGCGGCGGGGCCTACGACCATTTCATTCCCGCCCTCGTCGACGCCCTTGCCGGGCAGAGCGAATTCGTCACCGCGTATACCCCCTATCAGGCCGAAGCCTCGCAGGGCATCCTTCAGCTCTTCTACGAGTTCCAGACGCTTGTTTGCGAGCTGTTCGGCATGGAGGTGGCCAACGCCTCGCTCTATGAGGGTGCGAGCGCTGCGGCGGAGGCGGCCCTGATGGCCGTCCAGATCACCGGCCGGCGACGCCTGCTCATCTCCCGCGGCGTCCATCCGGACGTGCTGGCGGTCCTGCGAACCTATACTTCCTTGCAGGATATCGAGGTCGAGGAAGTTCCCCTCGAAGGCGGCGTCACCGACGGGTCTGCCCTGGAGCCACGGCTCGACGAACGGACCGCCGCCGTCATCCTCCAGTCGCCCAATTTCTTCGGCTGCGTGGAACCGCTCGACCGCTTGATCCCGGCGGTTCGCACGAAGAAAGCACTGGCTGTGGTGTCCTTCGATCCGCTGGCCGCCGGTCTGTACAAACCACCCGGGGCGCTGGGGGCCGACATCGTGGTGGGCGAGGGGCAACCGCTCGGCATTCCACTTTCCTACGGTGGTCCGTACCTGGGTTTGCTCGCCACCCGCGAGCAGTATCTTCGCAAGATGCCCGGCCGGGTGGTGGGCGTGACCACCGATACCGAGGGGCGGCGGGGATTCTGCCTCGTCCTGCAAACCCGCGAGCAGCACATCAAGCGGCAACGCGCCACCAGCAACATCTGCACGAATCAGGGGTTGCTGGCCGTGCGCGCCACGGTCTATCTGGCGGCCATGGGACGCGGCGGCATTGCCCGCGTCGCGTCACTGTGTGCCGACAAGGCCCACTACGCCGCCCGGCGGATCGCGGAACTGGACGGAT
>CAZNQN010000478.1:0-2522 GCA_964574925.1 uncultured Phycisphaeraceae bacterium
TGTGACCTCCTGCGTGTCGAGCAGGCGCTCTGGCCAACTGAGCTAATCGCCCCGATCGCGAGTATTACAAGCGAAAGCCGCGCGGATTGTCAATGCGGCGGGCGAGGCATGGCGGCGGAGATCCGCATCGAGCCGCCCGTTCACGCCTCGTCCAGATCGTGTTCGTCGGCGCGGGCCTTGAGGTGGTTGATCAGGGCGTGCCAGTTTTCCGTGACCTGCGGGAACTCGTACTGGAGCACGTCGGCCAACATCACGTTGTCGCGCGCCTCCAGCGCCTTGCGTACTTCCAGCAGCACGTCCCGCGGTTTCTCGAAGAACTCGTGCAGCGGGATGTCGTTGATGGTGATCTCGTCCGGGTCGACTTCGAGCATGGCGAGCGACTTCGCGAGGGCGTCATGGATCTGCTGCCAGACCCGCAGACACTGGGCGAGCGTCTGCGTCCCCTCGGCCGTCCGCCCCTGCGTGAGCAGCTCCGCCGCCTGCCGGCATGCCCCTTCCGTCTCCGACAGACACGCGGAGGCCTGACCCATCGCGTCGCTGACCAGCCGCCACTTCGTGCCCGTGAAGACCTCCACCCGCTGAAAGGAGTCGGCCTTTTGCCGCAGCGTCTCCACCATGGCGTCTGCGAACACGTCCCGCCCGTCGCAGCGGACACCGATCACCATCCGCCCCTCGCCGCAAAGCTCCGTCTGCACGTGCCGGAGCGCATCCTCCACCGTGCCCTCGCCGACGAAGGCCGCATCCACCGGATGATCGTCCACGAACAGTTCCACCGCCGTTCTCCTTCCGAGCGTCGTGACTCAAGTCGCGGGCATCAGGGCCTGCCCGAGCCGTACAGCGCGGCAGACCTCCCCGCGAACACCGCCGGCGAAACGTCGCTCCTCATGCCGGATTCCACAGGCGACATCCGCCCCGGCTGCCTTCTTCCAGAGGGTATCGGCTTCCCTCCCGGGCATCCACCACCGCGAGGGCGGAAACCGGCGGAAAACCGATCCCTCTATGTACGAAACCGGGGTTTACGGGATCTTCTTCGCGGCGTCGGTGGGAAACGGCGGCGGAATCTGCCAGTCGCCCAGCAGTTGCACCATGTCGCTGATCCCCAGGGGGCGCGGCAGGGCGTACAATTCTCCGTAACGGAAGCCCGCGCTGACGCCTTCGGCCCCCGCGCCGCAGCGGATGTAGTGCTCGACCCCCGCCATCCGCCGCTCGTCGAACTGGGATTTGTAACAGCGGACGGCCTCGATCTTCTGCTCGATCGTGTCGGTGATGTCCACCACGAACCGGGTGTGCCAGTGGGTGATCTCCGCCGCGATGCGGGTGGGGCGGTAGACCAGATGGTCCACGCGGAAGGGTTCGGTCCCGTCGAAGCGATCATTCCACTTGGTAAGCTGGGAATAGAATCGAGCCGCTTCCGTGATAAGCTGGGCCTGGTAGTGGTCGGGGGAGGCTGCGGGCGTTCGCCCGGCCATCCCCACCAGGATTTTCGGCCGGTATCGCCGAATCGCCGTGGCCAGGGCGTACCGCGCCTCCGGGCCGTCCATCAGCGTCCGGTTGGGCAGGTCGAGCATCTCCAGAACGTGAACGCCGAGGATGTCGGCTGCCGCCCGCATCTCCCGCATGCGCGTTTCGGGGTTGCCTCGCGGGGTGGGCTCCCCGTTGGTCATGTGCACCATGCCCACGCGGTAGCCCAGCTTGACCAGCTTGGCGATCGTTCCCCCCATCCCGATCTCCAGATCGTCGGGATGCGGCGCGGTGAAGATGACGTCGAGGCGTTCTGTCGTCATGGATGGCCCCCTTCGGCGATTCTTTCCGGCGGTCCGCCCTGTGCGGGGTGTCCATGATACGTCGTCGCGGCGCCGGCGGCAATCGAAGGGTCGGCGCGGGAGGTGACAGATCTGACCGACTTTCCTGCTTGTGGGATTCCGCGTAGACTCGATTCGACGATGAGCCGCCGAGAGATCCAGGACAGCGACCGGGAGGAGGTGGCCGCCTTCATCGAGGAGCACTGGCACAGCCGGCTGGTGATGAGCCGGGGGAAGAAGTTCTATCCTCACCTCGAACAGGGGTTCCTCGAGCGTCAGGGCGGCCGCATCGTCGGACTGCTCACCTACCACGTGAACGAGGAGGGGATGGAGATCCTCACCCTCAACAGCACGCTGGAGGGCAAGCGGATCGGCACGTCGCTGATGCTCGATGCCATCGACAAGGCCCGTCGCGACGGATGCACGCGCATCTGGCTGACCACCACCAACGCCAACCTGCGCGCCATCGGGTTCTATCAGCGGTTGGGCTTCCGCATCGTGCAGGTCAATCCGGGGGCGGTAGACGAGGCCCGCAAGGTCAAGCCGGAGATCCCCAAGGTCGGCGAGCGCGGCATCCCCATCCACGACGAGATCGTGATGGAGCTCCGCCTCAAGCCCTATCTCGATGAAACGGGACCACCCGGCGACCGGGCGTAGAGGCGGTCTTCAGAACGTCTCTTGCGCATGCGGCACCGGGCACCCGACCGACCGGCGACCGCC
>CAZNQN010000479.1:0-2522 GCA_964574925.1 uncultured Phycisphaeraceae bacterium
GATCGTGCTGGGGCTATGAAGATGGGTAGACGGCCACGCCTCAGAAAGAACGGATCGAATCGCTTGATCACGACAGCGCCGAACGGGTTTTTCGTCTACCTCCCTTGAGTTCATGTATCCCTTTTGTGTATGATCGCTTTTGTTCATAATGACGTGAGTGAAAAGGAGGACGAGTACATGAGCAGAGGGTCGGTAACGTTTTCTGTTGTCGTGTTGATTCAGACGTCGTTCATTGCAGGGTGTGCGACTCCATATCAAAAGGTCGGTTTTACTGGCGGTTATTCGGAGACGCGTCTCGGTGAGCATCTTTTTCGGGTTAACTTTCGGGGTAACGGTTACACGAGTTCAGAGAGAGCCGCCGATTTCTGTATGCTGCGGTGTGCAGAGCTGACGCAGGAGAACGGGTGCCGCTATTTTTGTGTTTTGCAAGGTGGTAACGACGTTTCGTATTCGGCTTATACGACTCCCCGTACGTCGCAGACCTTTGGCAGCGCCACAGCATATGGCAATACCGCTTATGGCACCGCCACCACATACACCTACGGCGGCGACACGTACCTGATTGCCAAACCAAGAAGCACGCTGCTTGTCCGATGTTCCCCAGAAAAACCGGATGACACGAGAGGAGCGCTTTGTTTTGATGCGGCGTTTCTTGCGTCGTCTATCCGGTCCAAATACCGATTGAAGCGGAAACAGTGAGCCTTTTCGGGAGGATACGGCTTTCCTGTGCCAAGCGTGACGAAGATGTGCCAGGTACGCTAAGCTTACGGTTGTCCGCCGGTGTGGCGGATGGTCGTCAGGGCGCGGCAAGCGTTCACTGGCGCCGCTTGGACGGGAGGGCGCGACCCGGGACCGTGGGCCTGACCAGCCGACGGGAAGAGAGGCCGCCTCGGAAGGTCTGACGAGCCGGATCTCGGGGCACCTTGGACGTCCCGTCGGCCTTCGTCTATCCTGTAGGTCCTGCGTTGAAGGACGCGCAGCCCGAACGCGAAAGACGAAACCCATTCGTAGCGACCGACTCATGCACGCCGATCGTCCCCCGCTGCTGGAAGCCCGTGAGCTGGTCAAGCAGTTCAACGGGCGGACCGTGGTGGACCGGCTCTCCTTCCGCGTCCACGAGGGGGAGATCGTGGGGTTGCTGGGGCGCAACGGAGCCGGCAAGACCACCACCTTTCGGATGACCGTCGGGATGATCGACGCGGATGCCGGCACCGTCCATTTCGACGGGCGGGACGTGACCAACCTGGCCATGTACAAGCGTGCCCAGCTCGGCATGGGCTACCTGTCGCAGGAACCGAGCGTGTTCCAGCGGCTCAGCGTCGAGGACAACCTGATGGCGATCCTGGAGACGCTTCGCGGTCTGACCCGCGCCGAGCGGCGGGAACGGGCCGATCAACTGCTGGAGCAGTTCGGCCTGGCGCCCCTGCGGCGCCAGCTCGCCCGCACCCTCTCGGGAGGAGAACGGCGCAAGCTGGAGATCGCCCGGGCGCTGATCACCGAGCCGAAGCTGATCCTGCTCGACGAGCCGTTCAGCGGCGTGGATCCCAAGGCCGTCGAGGATCTCCAGCAGGAGATCCTCCACCTCAAGCGCGACCGGGGCATCGCCATCCTGCTGACCGATCACAACGTGCGGGAGACGCTCCGCGTCACCGACCGCAGCTACATCATTCACGAAGGGAAGAAGCTGGCCGAGGGTCCGCCGCCCGACATTGTTCGTGATCCGATCGTCCGCCAGCACTACCTGGGCAACACGTTCCGGGCCGATGAGTTCGACGATCGGGCCCTGTATTCCGGCGCCTCCGCCGGCACGTCGACGGACTGACCCATGCACGCGTCCGCCTCCGAATTCCCTTCCGCCGGACCGACAGGCTCCGAACCCCGCGATCCCGCGGCGTCGGGCGGCGAAGCGTTCGTCTGGCACGACGCCCGCGGCCGATCCTGGACGGTCCGCTTCCATCCGCAGCGCATCGAGTTCCGCACGGACGACACGACGATCATCCTGCCGTCCGACCACTGGCAACGGGATCTGTGGGTTTCCGAGACGGGAAACACGATCACCGTGCGGGTCGAGACATTCGAGCATTCGCTTTCGTTTGTGCTCTCCCGCGAACAGGCCAAGCCGCTTCTCCGTCATCTGCGACGACCTCCGGTCGAACCTGCTTCGCCGGTGGCGGAGACGCCCGCGGTGTCGCCGCGCCGGCTCTTGTGGCCGAAGGTCTCGCCCCTGGCCGTGTGGGCGTTGATGCTGTCGGTGCTGAGCTTCTGGCCCGGTCTCGGGCTCGTTCCGGCAGCCGTGACGGCCGGGTTGATCCTTCTTCACCGTTTCCGGGTTCCGTCGTCGGATGCCTGGGCGCATTCCCGCGCGTTGTGACGGGCTGCGGCGATCCTGATGGTGCTGGGGTTGATCGTCTCCGCCCTGAGCCTCTACACGCTGCGGCTGGCGGAGGGACCGGTCCTCGTGGTGCCGGAAGGGGAGGGCGACTCGGGCGCGAGTTGGGGCGTGATTGCGGGCGGTCTGATCG
>CAZNQN010000480.1:0-2518 GCA_964574925.1 uncultured Phycisphaeraceae bacterium
CGTGAGTTCGTAGCGTCGCATCCTTGCGGCCTCCACACACCAGGATCAACTTCGCAGTTCCCTGTACCATAACCGGCACCCGCCTCCGGCCAAACAGCACTTACGAGAGACAACCTAGAGTCACAAGGAGCCCATCTGGAAAGGTGTCGAAATGCCGAAGGTCAAACGCGTTGAAAAGCAGATTTGGGATATCGAGGGCTTTGCCGTTACGATTCGCTACGAGGACGGCCGCGACGTGAGAAGTGATCGAAGGGGTCTCCCGCCATATGGTTACAAGCGCGCAGCGAAGGGCAGCATGACCGTGGCGCAATGGAAAGAGGCGCGATTCAAAGCGTCCTACCCGGGCTTCGATGTTGACGTTCTCGATGGCGACGGAGTACCCGTGCACGGAGGTACGCGGTTGCAAACAGTCCGCGCGTCATACGGCGAGGATGAATGATAGCACCAGCCTCACGGGGCGAGCTCGCATGGGGCGACGCGCGGACTCGCCCAAGTTCTGAGTCCTCATACACCGCTGTGACAAGCCGTCTAACAAACCGCCGCGCCTGAGCCGCTTCGCGCGCAGGCGAGCGGTGAGACGTTGGGAGCAGCACGTGGAAGGCGTTTTGTAGCAGCGCTTGTGTTTCTGGGAGCGCTCGTAACTTTTTCGTGCGCTCGGTCCGCACCGATTGGCTACAGACAGTTTCACAACATTCTGGCGGCGAGGATCAAGCAGGCCAGTGAGACGAAGCCGTGGTAGAGGAAGCTGTGGCATCCTCGTAACGGGTGACCAAGGTGCGAAACTCCCGCGGCCAGCTCTGCGTTCGCTCCACCAGGTAACGGCGGCGACAGCGACGCACGTGGCGACGACGTGGCGGGGCGGACGCTTGCGCCCCTTGCGATGCGGGGCCAACAGAAAAATCCCTTCGGCCCGGAGTCGGTCGCGCAGGCCGTCATCGTCGTAGGCCCGGTCGCCCAGCAGCACCTCGGGCGGGGCCGCCCGCTGGGTAGCCACCGAGGTGTGGGGGCACTCGCAGCAACGGAAGTTGCGTCTGGCGGTGAAGGGATTGGGGCGGCTCGGTGCGCCGGCGGGGCGAGGACGCTGCGGGGCGATTGGGTGCTTGGGAGTGGTCACCGGGCTGTTTCTGCGGGGAGGACGGCCGGAGTGGCACGTCCCGCAATGGCGGGTCGAGACGCCGTCGCCGTGTGCTACGATTGCCATGGAGCGTGTCACGGGCACGTTTCGGATCGGCCGGGCAACCGGGGCCGGCGGAGAAATGCACGCGGCAGCGGGAGGGGGAACGATGCCCCGCAAGAATGGCGATTCTGCGAGCAAGGCAGCAGGTACGGCGAGGACGCGGTCGTCTTCGGGACGCGGCGGCGCGACGGGCTCGGATGGCACCCGGCGGAAGGCGACGAAGGGTTCCGGGCGATCGCGGCTCACGCAGGGGCCCGTTCCGCAGCGGCTGGGGGAGTACCTGATCCGGCGGCTTTACGACTACGGCGTGCGGGACGTTTTCGGAATCCCCGGCGATTTCGTGCTGCAATTCTATTCGCTGCTGGAGGAAAGCCCGCTGCGGGTGATCGGCACCACGCGCGAAGACAACGCGGGATACGCCGCGGACGCGTATGCGCGCGTGCATGGGCTGGGGGCGGTGTGCGTGACGTACTGCGTGGGCGGGCTGAGCCTGTGCAATTCGATCGCCGGGGCCTATGCCGAGAAGTCGCCGGTCGTGGTCATCAGCGGTGCTCCGGGTGTGGAAGAACGGCGTTCCGATCCGCTACTGCACCATCGCGTGCGCGATTTCGACACGCAGCGGGAAGTGTTCGAGAAGATCACCGCAGCGGCCGTGTCGCTGAATGATCCGCTGACGGCTTTCCGGGACATCGATCGGTGTCTGGAGGCCGCGGTGCGTTACAAGCGGCCGGTGTTTCTGGAGCTGCCGCGGGACCGCGTGTTCGCCGAATCGCCGATCCCGCACCAGCCGATCGCGCAGCGTCCGAAGAGCGACCGGAACGCTCTGAAAGAGGCGCTGGCGGAAGCGAGCGAGCGGATTTCCCGGGCTCGGCAGCCGGTGATCATCGCCGGCGTCGAGATCCATCGGTTCCGGCTGCAGGAGGCATTGCTGGCGTTTGCGGAGCGGCACGGGATTCCGATCTGCGCCACGCTGCTGGGCAAGTCGGTCATCAGCGAGAAGCATCCGCTGTACCTGGGCGTGTATGAAGGGGCAATGGGACGCGAGGACGTCCGGGAGTTCGTCGAGCAATCGGACTGCGTGATTCTGCTCGGGACGTTCATGACCGACATCAACCTGGGCATTTACACGGCGCGGCTGGATCCGGCGCGGTGCATCTATGCCACCAGCGAGCGGTTGCGGATCGGATATCACCACTTCCACGACGTGCTGCTGGAGGACTTCGTGAACGGATTGAAGAAGGCCCCGATCCGCTTCGCCAAGCCGCCGGAACCGCCATCGATCGCGCCGCCGGAACCGCAGCCATTCGTGCCGAAGCCGGATACGCCGATCACGATCCGGCG
>CAZNQN010000481.1:0-2510 GCA_964574925.1 uncultured Phycisphaeraceae bacterium
AGCAGGTTTCCCCGTTCGTCGTAGGTGAACCGCCAGATGTCGGCCGACTCGTCCTCGAACTGCGTCATGTTCCGGTCCGCGTCCCACGCGAACCCCTTGGCGAAGCCCAGCGGGTTGGTGATGGCCCGCAGGTTGCCGTCCGGCCAGGCGACCGGCGCGTCCGCCCCGTACCAGTAGACCCACGTCTCGCCCCGAACGTCGGTATAGAACGCCCGCGTCACGTCCGGCTCGTTGGCCGTCAGCGAGAACGTCTGCGTCAATCGACCCTCCTGCGCATCCGCCAGCGGCGCCGTCACCGTCGCCAGCCGGCCCTCCGCATCGTAGGTGAGCTCATAGTCGTCCGTGTCGCCCGGCAACCGGCCGTAGAACAGATGGTTCCACTTGTCGGTGATCGACGTGATCCGTCCGGCGGCGTCATAGCCGATCTGGATGTAGTTCCCCTCCGGATCGGTGATCCGGTTCAAGCGTCCCGCCCCGTCGTATTCCAGTTGCCAGTCCCGATAGGGCGGCAGGGTGGCCGAAGCCGGCTCCGTGCCGCTCCCCTCCACATCCGCCCGCGGATCGCGGATCATCAGCAGCCGCCCGTTCGCGTCGTACTCGAACAGAATCTTCCGCCCCGACGCATCCGTCACCGAGGTAAGCCGCAGCCTCCCCGTCGGGGCCGGCTGGCGCTCGACGACGAGCTCGTTCCCCGTCGCGTCCACCTCTCGATCCAGAAAGGCGAGCGCGATTCCAGCCGGAACGGAATACTGTTCGTAGCTTTGATCCTTGTGCTTGAGCGTAAAGGTCGGCCCGACGCGCGGGTCCGGCGTGGCCGTCAGCTCGCCGTGCACCCCCGCCGGCGGCTGCCAGCCCGTGCCCGTCCAGGTGAAGACGTCTCTCGCCCCGTCGTCGTCGATCACGGTCGCTGTCGTCGGCGTTGCGGCATCATCCAGCAGGATGAACCGGCTGTAGGCCGTCGTCCATCCCGGCCCCAGGTCGAAACCCATCGCTTCCGTCAGCGGCAGAGTGGATTCCACCGTGGCCGCGTTGTGATAGAGCATCATGCTCAGCGCCGGACCGCGCCCGCTCCAGCCGATGATCGGGATCCGCGTCAGCACGTTCCCGTGCCGCGTGTGAACGCTGGAGAAGGGGGCGATGGGGATTTCCGCTTCCCAGGCTCTTGCCCCGCCCGGTTCGGGCAGCGGGGCGGCCATCGGCGGCCCCAGGGCGGCCGCCTCGTGGTGCCGATCCGGCGTCAGCAGCAGCGCCAACCCTGCTGTGACGACGCCCGCCGCCACCACCAGCACACCCGCCCGCGCCAGACGGCGGAACCGTCCGGGGCAGTGGCGCAACCTCTTGTGAGACAGAACGTTACGATCCTTCCGCGGCTTTTTGGGGGACATGGATTTTCTCCTGATAGGACGCCCACATGCACTGGCAGGACAAACGGCCGCACATCACGCATTCCTTGTGGCAGGGGCAGAACGCACCGGCCAAAAGACGTAGACGAATGAGAGGAAGGTTCGTTTATCATCTATCACGAAAAACGATCGCGGTCAAGGATGAATTGGAAAAAAACGAACGCCGCCGCTCCTTCGTCGAGGAAAAACGCGCCGGATTTCCACTCGCAGTGAATTCGGCGACGCTTCGGCTCGCCGCAAAGTAACCGCTCCATGTCAAACTCGCCGATCTTCCGGCCCCGGTGAACTCCAATGTCGCGGATCCTCACCGGTGGGCGATCCGGCGGAGGCGGTCGAGGTCGCCTGCCCCGCGGCTGGTGCCGCAGCGAAGCGGCGGATCGAGCGTCAGACGCAAAGCACCCCGAAAGACGATCCGCTGCTCAGGTGACAATGATTTTTCAGGTTTTTTTGACATCCGATCGGTTCGGGTGTATATTGATGATGTGAGCATGTCCAAGCGGGCGGAACCGTCCGTGGCGAACGGCACAGACGGGAGGCGATGCGATGCAGCGTTCGATGTGGCGCAGGTGGGCATTCGTGGTCGGCCTGTCTTTTCTTGCCCCCCCCCCAAGTGATGGCACAGTCGAGTGACGCCCGCGATCCGCCGGGCGGATCGGGCGAGGTCCGACGGGCCGGCCGCCCGCAAGATGCCCGCTCCTCCAAGACGAATGACGCCGATGCGATCACCACCCCTCCTTCGTCTCTGCGGCGACGGGTCAGCACGTCGGACGGGACGTTCCTGATCTACGACGCCCGCCTGCCCGATCCGGCCGCCCGCGATCCGCAGCCGTACCTGGCCTGGTGGTATGATCGGGCAAGCGACACGCTGTACCTCTATGAGTTTCGTGTGCATGATCGCACTGAAATCGCCTACGCCCTGGCCGACCTGAAGCGGGATCTGTCCGTCGACACCGACGCCGTTGCCGCCTACCTGGCCCAGGCGGTCGACGGATACGGCGGCGGGTTCGCCGAAGCCTTCGCGGCGGCGTCGGCCGACGATGACGGGAAGATGCATTGGTCCGCGGCCGACCGCGCCGCCGCCTATGCGCTGATGGGCGCGTCGCCGCC
>CAZNQN010000482.1:0-2502 GCA_964574925.1 uncultured Phycisphaeraceae bacterium
GATGGCCTTGCCAATGAATCCGGCAAGCAGAACCACGGTCAGGATATAGGGCAGTGCCTGGATGAGCTGCACGGCGGTGACGAAGGGCGGCGGGGAGGGATCGCCGTGGGTGACGAGAAAGTCCGAGCGGGTGACCAGGCAGGGATCGCCGTTGAAGGTCACGTCCACGGTGGTCCAGCCGGCGAGGTTGCCGCCGTCGGGGGTGGTGGGCTGGCGGGCGTCGATCGACCCGCCGGGCGGATCGCTGGCGATGATGCCGAAGACGGTGTCGAGATCGTCGATGACGAGGATCTTGCCGGCCTCGAAGTCCTGCGTTCCGTCGTTGAAGGTGGCGAAGACGGTGATGCAGGTGTCGCCGTCCACGAGGGGGGCGGAGAGCAGACCGTTTCCGTCGATCGTCGCGGCGCCGGCCGGTTCCACCCGCCAGGCGACCTGGTCGGTGATGTCCTGATCGGCGCCGAACTGGAAATCGGCGATCGCGGTCAGTTGCAACGTGCCGCCTTCGGGGACGGTGTCGGTATCGGCGAGAATGCTGATCCGGCGGAGGACGTCGCTGAAATCGAGACAGGACCGCGTCACCTTAAAGGCGTTGATCTCGTCGATGGCCTTTTGTCCGAAACGGTTGGCGCAGCGCAGGGTGCAATTCATCGTCGTGCTGCAGGAGGGGAAACAGGGGTTGGGATCGCCCGGCCCGTCGTCTCCGCAGTGCAACGCGCCCCAACTGTGTCCCAGCTCGTGGGCGGACAGATCCGTCTTGCAGGCGAAGGTGGAGCAGCAGGTCTGCTGGACGACGCTGTAGTGGGCGCCGGTGAGGCACACGCTTCCGAGAAAGGCGATGCCGATGGTGGTACCGTCGAGGGTGCGCCCGGTGACGAGCTGCGCGACGTCGCGGGGGATCGATCCGAGCTGAAAGGCCCACAGGTCGCGGAACTGGTTCAGCAGCGTGTTGGGATCGGTCGTGTACGAAAACTGCGTGCGGTACGGATCGCTGTCGGCGGAGGTGCGGATGAGGATGCGCGTGATCACGTGGCGGATCCCCACGTCGTTTTCATACTGCACGTTGATCGCGTTGACGATGTTGTTGATGTGGTCTTCCATCGCCAGGACGGGATCGGGTTGCGATTGGAAGGTCGGCTGAAGGAAATAATCGGAATCGACGTCGAAGGCCAGTTCCGTGAGGGCGAGCGCGCCGGCAGCAGCGGCGACCGTGCCCGCGGGCGCAGGTGCCCCCCCTTGCGCGGGAAGCAGCGGTTCGGCGCACGTTCCGCCGGGGGGGATGGTCCGCTCGGCGGGAAAGATGAGGTGATCGCCGGGACGAGCGGCAGCCACCACGCCGCTCAGCGGTTCCACCCCGTATCGCAATCCGCCGGGAAGAAGGAGGACGGCCGTTACGCCGCGGGCGTCGACGAACCCGGCGGCCGCACTGCCGGGCAGTTCCACCACCGCCCCGCGAAGGGTCCGTTCCGGTCCCGGCGGTTGCTCGACGATCCGTCCGTCCGCCTGCTGGACGAGCAGTTTGTATCCGGGGGCGCGCACGGAGGCGGGAGCCAGTTCCAGCGTGTAGTCGCTCCCCTCGAGAGGAAGGACGACCTGAAGCGGACCGCCCGCCGCGACCCCGCCAAGATCCAGCGAAAACACGGTGCCCGCCTCCAGCCCGAACGCGGTCAGGGCATCTTGCTGTAGAGACGACGAACTGTAGGCGGTTTGTGCGTGAGCCGTCCGGCCGGGAAGCATGATGAGCGTCCAAACAAACAGGGATGACGCAAGGGTCTTTCTCGAAACGGTAGCCTTGGCCTTCGGTTGAGTGTGGACCGAATGTCGGGATACCGCGCGGGCTGAAGCCCGCGGCTCGGGACACGGAAACGAGAAGCGCTCGAAGATGCGCGTTCGCCTCTCGGCGAGGGGACGGATCGCCCGCCCGAGGGATTCCTCGCGCGCGGCGGGAATCGTTTCGTGCCGCTCATCGACGTTGCGAACGAGCGGGCAGGCCGATGCGGCCGAATGGAGCCTGCAAGGCGGTTCCCCATCGCGGTCCCGCTGTCGGTCCGTATGATGCGGATGGGTGATCAAGTTCTGTGTTTCCCCCGTGCGTGGTTTCTGGAGATCGGCTGCCCGGACCGCGCCGCGCGCGTCGATGCCCTCCGTGTGATCCCGTGGTTATCACCCCTCAGGGTCGATGGATATTCCCTCAGCCCGCTTTGGATCGCCGGTGCGGCGGGTGGGGCTCACGGATTCCATCGGCCGGTGCGACGTAGCTCGCCACCTGTGGATTATCTGCCCGTTCCCAGGCGATTTCAAGCGGAAACGGGGAGCGCTTCGTCCGATAGGAATCATTCTCCCGGCATCGAGGATCGCTCTCGCGGACGCCGCCGGCTCGTCCCGGACGGAGGGGGGACGTTGGAGCCATTCTCGTTTTTCGGTTCCGAGCCGCGGGCGTCGCGGTGCGCGATCCAGCGACCTTTACACCCGCACCCGCCGGGAGCGCGACCCGGTCCATCATGT